>JBFWNZ010000059.1:0-14521 GCA_050250795.1 Alphaproteobacteria bacterium
GCAGGGGCCGGCCGATGCGGTGTTCGACAACCCCCGCGACCCCTACACGCGCGCCCTGATGGCCGCCGCCTTCGACCTGGAGACGGCCGAGGCGGGCGCCACCGCGCATTGAGGACCGATGCCATGTCGCTGATCTTCCATTCCGAGCTGGACCGGCTGGAGCCCTGGCAGGACGCGCTGCGCCGCCATCTGCCCGATCTCGACATCCGGCTCCTGGACGATCCGGGCGACCGCGACGCGGTGGAGTTCGCGCTGGTCTGGAAGCCGCCGGCCGGGGGCTTGCGCGGCTTCCCCAACCTGCGCTGCATCTTCTCGCTGGGGGCGGGGGTGGACCATATCCTGATCGACCCGGACCTGCCGCCCGGCGTGCCGGTCGTGCGGATGATCGACCATTCGCTGACCCAGGGCATGACCGAATACGTGCTGCTGCATGTGCTGCGCCATCACCGGCTGCAGCCGCAGATGGAGGCCTGCCAGCGCGACGGGCGGTGGGAATTCATTGTCGCGCCGCTGGCCGAGGAGCGCCGGGTCGGGCTGATGGGGCTGGGCGTGCTGGGCCAGGCGGCGGCGCGGCCGCTGGTCGATCTAGGCTTCCGCGTCGCATCGTGGTCGCGCACGCCGAAATCCGTGCCGGGCGTCGAGAGTTTTCACGGACAGGACGGATTGCGGGCATTTCTGGCACGGACGGAAATCCTGGTTTGCCTGCTGCCCTCGACGCCGGCGACGGCGGGTATCCTCAACGCCGGCCTGTTCGCCGGACTGCCGCGGGGCGCCTCGCTGATCAACGCGGGGAGGGGCAGCCATCAGGTGGAGGAGGACATCCTGGCCGCCCTGGACGGCGGGCAGCTGTCGCATGCGACGCTGGACGTGTTTCGAAAGGAGCCGCTACCGGCGGACCATCCCTTCTGGATCCACCCTGCCGTCACTGTGACGCCGCACAACGCGGCGCTGACGGGCCCGGAGTCCGGCGCGCGGCAGGTGGCCGAGGGCATTCGCCGCATCCGTGCGGGCGGACGGCCCGATCACATCGTCGATCCGTCGGTGGGTTACTGAACGGCCTGCGGCGCCGATGCCGGGTGCGGGTCGGATAATGCCTCCTCGCTTGCCCGGCAGATCGATTCCCCGAATTCGGTCAGAAACACCGATCCCTTCACCGTCCGCTGTACGAGAACCGACCGGCGGTCGGTCTCGTCGGGCTTGCGGCGGACAAGGCCGAGATCGCTCAGCCGGTCGATGGCGCGCGTGATGGCAGGCTTGGAAACGCCGAGCAAAGCTGCCAGCCCGCGCACCGTATGCGGCGGCGGGGTGAGGTAAACGGTCAGCAGGACGGCCATCTGCCGCGCGGACAGGTCGGCGTGTTCGTCGCGCACGCCCTGTACGGTGGCACGGCGCCAGATATCCAGCGCGACATTGGCGCTAATGTGCGGAAGCATCGGACCTCCGTCGTTACGGCAACGAATCGTTATTACCGTTCCCCGCCATTCCGGACAAGGAAGGCGAAGCAGTTCCGCCGTGCGCCACGTGCCGATCGGGGCCGGCGTGCGCCGGACCGCCGATCAAGACGTTCCTGCGCCCAGATAGAACGCTTCAACGCGGCTGCGGTTTCATCCGAAACGTTCGGAAAGCAGATCGAATGCACCGCGGATCACATAGGCCTCGCCGCCCTCCGGGCGCCCGGGCTTGTCCGAGGCGTTCCAGCCATAAAGATCGAAATGCGCCCAGGGCACGCCGTCCTGCACGAACTCTTGCAGGAACAGGGCGGCCGTAATGGCGCCGCCGAAACGGCCGCTGCCCGCATTGTCGATGTCGGCCACCTTGCTGTCGAGATAGCGGCGATAGGGGCGCCAGAGCGGCAGCCGCCAGACCGGATCGCCCGCCGCCTCGCCCGCCGCCAGCAGGGCCGCTGCCAGCGTCTCGTCGTTGCAGAACATCGCCGGCAGATCCGGTCCCAGCGCCACGCGCGCCGCGCCGGTTAGCGTGGCGAAATCCAGCACCAAGTCGGGCATGTCCTCCATCGCGCGGGTCAGCGCGTCGGCCAGGATCAGCCGGCCCTCGGCATCGGTGTTGCCGATCTCCACCGTCCGCCCGTGGCGGGTGGCCAGCACGTCGCCCGGCCGGAATGCATTGCCGGACACGGCATTCTCGACGGCGGGGATAAGCACCGTCAAACGGACACGCAGCCCGGCCGCCATGATCATATGCGCAAGGCCGAGGGCGTGGGCGCCGCCGCCCATGTCCTTTTTCATCATGCGCATGCCGCTGGACGGTTTGATGTCCAGCCCGCCGGTGTCGAAGCAGACGCCCTTTCCGACCAGCGTCACCTTGGGGTCGCGGGCGCGGCCCCAGACCATCTCGATCATGCGCGGCGGGCGGGACGCGGCACGGCCGACCGCATGGACCATCGGATAATTGGCTGTGAGCAGGTCTTCGCCGGTCGTGACCGTCAGCTTGGCCTTATGAAGTTTCGCCACGCGCCGTGCGGCCTCGGCCAGCTCCGCCGGCCCCATGTCGCCGGCGGCGGTGTTGATGAGGTCGCGGACCAGCGCGATGGCACTGTAGCTGCGCTCCACCGCGGCGCGATCCGCGGCCGCGGGCCATTCCAGCCGGGCGTCCGGTTCCTTGACCTTGCGATAGCGCGTGAAGCGATAGCCGCCGAGCGCCCAGCCGAGCGCCGCAGTCGTGGCGGCGGCCGGTTCCAGCGCCGGTTCGACGCAGTAGCGGCCGGCCGGCAGCCGTGCCGCCGCCGCGGCCCAGGCGCCCTGATCCTTCGCATCCTCGACACCAAGCAATGCGCCGGCGAGCGGAGACTTGCGCTTGCCCTTCGGAGCCGCGCCGCCGAGCCCGGCCGGCAGCAGCAGCAGCGACCCGGATTTCGCATCGAAACCCGCAGCGTCGGCCCAGGCGGCGAGGGCCGGGTCCGCGGCCTCCCGCCAGGCGGCGAAGCCGTCGCGATCGACCGGCGCAACCGGGACCGCGCCGGGGGCGGCGTCAACGAGGTTGGCCGGGGCGGGGATGTCTTGCTTGCTCGCCATGAGGACCTCAGCAGGGTTTGGCCGGCAGGGCCTTGATCTCGATCAACTCGCCTTCGACGGTCATGGTGTCGATGTCGAGTTGCAGGCGCTGGATGATGCCGTTCGCGTGCATCTCGCTCGTCTGGACGCCGATCGGTTCGATGGAGTCCGCGTCGAGCCCGAAGAAGGATGTGGAAATCCGCCAGAGCGGGGTGTTGAGAAGGCTGACATCCCCCTTCGGCGGGTTCGACAAAGGCCGCGGCTTGCCGCCGACAACCTCGCTGATGCGTACGGGCCCGTCGGCGTTCTGGCCGTCGAACTGCACGTAGCTGCGCAGTTTCTGCCCTTTCGAGAAGGCCGCGAGCGTGGCCTCGGTCGCCGCGACCGGAAGCACCGTGCCCTTGGGCAGGGTCAACTCGACCCGGTCCGGAAGGGTGTAGAGCGCACGCCCCGCCCCGTTGCCGTCGCCGACCGTGGCCGTGCCGCGGGTAACATTCGAGGGCTGGCCGTTGAGCGAGGTCTGATGCTCGAAGGTCAGCGTCCGGCCATCCGAGGATTCGGTCAGTCCGCTCAGCGATTCGATCCGCATGCCGTGCTGCGCGTCGAGGGCGACGCCGAATACCATGCGGCTGAGAACCGTCCAGCCGGTGCAGGCTTGTTCGATCCGGAACACCATCTCTCCGCCGGCGCTGGCAACGGCCTCGGCTCCGCCCATGCTGACCAGCGAGAGGGCGAAGCGTGCCTCGTGCGGCACCAGATTGGCGGCGCCGGCGGGCGTGCCGGTCAGTGCCGCCAGCAGCGCCAGCGCCCGCAGCATATGTCGATGGGTCATCGATAAGCCTTTCCGATTGCGGTTGCAGAAGCTTAGCACGCCCCGAACGGCCGCCCCACCGGCCGAAAAATGCAGTCACGCATTGCGCCAAGCCTCGATCAGGCTGCGCATGCTGCGTCCCGGCTGTGCGCTGCGCATGACCGTTCCCATGACGGCGAATCCGGCGGCGCCGGCATGCCGGCATGCGGCCGCGGAGCCGGAGTCGATCCCGCCGAGCGCCAGCAGCGGCAAGGCGACCCGACGCGCGACTGCGGCGAAGCCCGGCAGACCCAGCGCCGGGCCATAGCCGGGCTTGCTGTCGGTCAGGAACACCGGGCTGAGCGTTGCGTAATCCGCCCCCAGCCGCCGCGCAGCCTCAGCCTCGTCCAGGCTATGGGCGGACACGCCGATGAGCGCGTCCGCCCCTAATGTCTTGCGGGCCTCGCCGACCGAGGCTCCCTGCGGCAGATGGGCGTTTCCGGCGATGGCGGCGGCTTCCGCCGCGCCGTTGACCAGCAGGGTCGCGCCTTTCGACCGGCACAGGCCGGACAGGCGACGGGCCAGGCCGGCCTGATCGCCGGGCGCCATATCCTTCTCGCGCAGCATGACCCAGCGGCAGCCGGCTTCCAACGCCTCTCCCACGATCTCCTCGACCGGCTGCCGGGCCTGGCGTCGATCGGTGATGAGAAGGAGCGGCGGATCGGGAAGCCGCGACCGGTCAGCTGCCAAGGATGCCGCTCTCCGGGCTCGACGCTTCCGCGAATCGCTTGCGCGGGATGCGGCCGGCGCGGTGGGCCAGACGCCCCGCCGTCACCGCATGGCGCATCGCGGCGGCCATCGCGACCGGGTCGTGCGCCTTGGCCACGGCGGACGCGATCAACACGCCGTCGCAGCCCATCTCCAGTGCCAGGGTCGCATCGGAGGCGGTGCCGATGCCGGCATCGACGATGACCGGCACCTCGGCCTGACGGCGGATGATCTCGATATTGTAGGGGTTGAGGATGCCCATGCCCGAGCCGATGGGCGAGCCCAGCGGCATCACGGCGGCGCAGCCGAGATCGGCCAGCTTGCGGCAGGTGATGGGATCGTCGGTGCAATAGGGCAGGACGATGAAGCCGTCGCGGACAAGCTCGTCGGCGGCCGTCAAAAGATGCTCGACATCCGGATACAGCGTGTCGCGGTCGCCGATCACCTCCAGCTTGATCCAGTCCGTGCCCAGCGCTTCGCGGGCGAGCTGCGCGGTCAGCACGGCGTCGCGCGCGGTGTAGCAGCCGGCCGTGTTGGGCAGGACGTGATAGTCGCCGCCCAGCAGGTCGAGAACCGTCTCGCCCCCGCCCTCCAGGCTGACCCGGCGGATCGCCACGGTGACGATCTCGGCGCCGCTGGCGCGCACCGCATCCAGCATGACTTGCTGGTTGGGATATGTGGCGCTGCCGATCAGCAGGCGCGACCGGAAGGTCCGCCCGGCGATGACGAAGGGATCGGCGGCTGTGTCGCCGGCACTATCGGTCACGTCGCATTCTCCTCATCCGCCCGGCGCCGGGCGCACGATCTCGATGTCGTCGCCGGGCGCAACGGCAGCGGACGGCCATTGCCGCCGCGGCAACACGGTGCCGTTGACGGCGACGGCGACGAAGCGCGCGTCCGGATCGATCCGCTCGGCGACCAGAAGGTCGCGGATCGTCGCCCCGGCATGCAGGGCGGCCAGCGGCTTGGTCTCGCCGTTGACGCGGATCGTCTCGCTCATGCGGCTCCTCCGGCAGCGGTTGCGGCGGGTGCCCCGAACCGCTCCGGGCCGAAAGGCCGGATCGCGTCGGGGATCGTTGCCGTCAATATATAGTGACTGACGGCGTCGGCCGTCACCGGGGTCAGCAGAATTCCGTTGCGGTGGTGGCCGGTGGCGACCACGAGCCCGTCCACCGGGCCGGGGCCCAGGATCGGCGCATCGTCGCGGCTGGTCGGACGGTGGCCGACCCAGGTCTCGACGATCCGCAACTCGTCGATGCCTGGAAGGGCCTCCCACGCCTCGCGCAGAAGATGCAGCATGCCGCCCGCCGTCAGGGCATCCTCGAACCCCTTCTCCTCCACCGTCGCGCCGAGGATCAGGCGGCCGTCGCCGCGCGGCACGAGATAGATCCCTTCCGGGGCCCACAGCACATGGTCGAGCAGCGGTGCCCGTGGGTCCATGGCCAGCGCAAGCAACTGGCCCTTCAACGGGCGGACGGGGGGCCGGGCGAAGTCCGGCAGGCCGGGAATGCCGCGCGACCAGGCACCGGCCGCCAACACCACAATATCGGCCCGCACCAGCGCGTCGCCGACGCGAAGGCCGGCAACCCGCCCGGCGGCCATCTCGATCGCATCGACCGGCGTATTCTCATGCAGGCGCCCGCCCGCACCGACGAAGGCCGTTGCAAGCGCGGGGCCCAGGGCGCGGTTTTCGACCTGATGGTCGCCGGGACTGAATACGGCCGCGGTGACGTTCGGCGACAGGAAGGGTTCCAATCGCCGGGCGCGGCCGCCCGTCAGCCATTGCGTGTCGAGGCCCAGGCGCTGCTGCAGCTCGAACTGGAAGCGCAATTGCTCGGCATCGTCGCGATCCAATGCGACGGTCAGCGTACCTTCGTCGCGGTAACCCAGAGGCCGGCCGGCCGCGGCCTCCAGTTCGCGCGCGAACTCCGGCCAGCGGCGCTGGCTGTCGAGGTTGAGGGCCAGCAGCGCCGCCTCGCCGGGCTCGGCCTCCGCCTGGGCGGCGAGCATGCCGGCCGCCGCCCAGCTTGCGCCCATGCCGGCCCGGCCGCGGTCGAAGGCATCGACGGTGCAACCGGCCTGGGCCAGCCGCCAGCCGATGCCGAGACCGCAGACCCCGGCGCCGATAATGGCGACCTTGGGCAGGCTGCGGCGATTGGATGGGCGGTTCTGCATTCCGAGGCTCCCTGCGCCGGCATGACCCGGATCAGGTTCGATGGGTGTGATCTCAGCCGGATTTCCGCCGGCACCCCAGCCCTGACGTCAAAGCTTGGCGAGAGACTATCGCGCCCGGCGCGCCGATTTCAACCAGCGGGCGGAACGCCCCTACTTCGAGGTCATGGTCCAGACGCCGTCTCAGCCGGCGGGCGGCGGGTCGGCGCGGAAATGCAGGCAGCGCTGGACGTACATCTGCGCGCATTTGTCGCCCGGGTTGATGCCCAGAACGCTCTCGAACGAATCGATGGCGTCGTCCCAGCGCTGGTTCTGATAGGCCTCCACCGCATCGCGGAAGCGGCCCAGCGCCTCGCCCAGGTTCGGATAGCTGTCGGCGGTGTGGTAGTCGAGGATCTCGAAGACGCCGACCGGCTCGGTCTTGCCCTTCACGATCACCTTGTCGACCTGACGCGCCCGATAGGTGCCGCGCAGCTTGTCGAAGGTGTTCTCGCTGATCAGGATGCGGGCGCCATACTGCTTGCAGGCCGATTCCAGCCGGGCGGCGAGGTTCACGCCATCGCCGATGATGGTGTAGTCCATCCGCTTGGGCGAGCCGATATTGCCGGACACGACGGTATCGGTATTGAGGCCGATGCCCATGTCGATCTGGCGCTTGCCCTGGTCCGCACGCTGTTTGTTCCAGGTGAACAGATCGCTGATCATGGCGATGGCGGCGCGCACCGCGCGGTCCTCGTCGTCGGGGCGCGCGATGGGGATGCCGAACACCGCCATGATCGCGTCGCCGATGAACTTGTCCAGCATGCCGTCCTCGCGCTGCAGCGCGTCGACCATGATGGTGAAATACTCGTTCAGCAGGCTGACCGTGCCCTGCGGCCCCAGTTCTTCGGTCAGCGTGGTGAAGGCGCGGATGTCGGAGAACAGCACCGTGCCGACGAGGCTCTTGCCGCCCAGCACTTCCTCGCCGCCGGCCAGAAGCTGGTCGGCGATGCCGGGGTCCATGTAGCGCGCCATGGTGGATTTCATGCGCTTTTCGGTGCTGATGTCCTCGATCATCAGCATCGAGCCCAGTTTCTTGCCTTCGGCCGTGATCAGGGGAAGCGCCGTCAGGTTGGTCGAGACCTTTGCGCCGACCACCTCCAGTTCCGCATCGACGGAAATGTCGGATTCCTGGGTGTCGACGACGCGGTGGACCTTGTCCATCACCCAGGCATTCGGCCCGGCGAAATATTCCGCCGCCGGGCGGCCCACGATGTCGTTGGCGCGGACGCGCAGGATGCGAAGGCCTGAGGCGTTGCAGGTGACGATCTTGCCGTCCTCGTCGATGGTGATGACGCCGTTCGACATGCTTTGCAGCATGCTCTCGTTGTAGTTCTTCATGTTCTGCACGTCGGCGAACAGCTTGGCGTTCTCCAGCGCGATCGACACCTGCGCGGTGAACGCCTTGAGGCGCGATTCGTCCTCGTCGGAGAACGGGCCGCCGCGCTTGTTCAGCACCTGGGTCACGCCGATGCACTTGCCGTCCTTGTTCACCACCGGCACGCACAGGATCGAGCGGGTGAAATAGCCGGTCTGCTTGTCGAAGGCCGGGTTGAAGCGCAGATCGGCATAGGCGTAGGGGATATTCACCGACTGGCCCGAGGTGAACACCGCCCCGGCGATGCCGAGATGGTTGGGGAAGCGGATCTGCGTCGTCTCCAGCCCGGCGCCGACTTCGGACCAGAGCTGCGAGGTCTTCTCGTCGTTGAGGAACAGGGTGGAGCGGTCGGCGTTCAGCATCCGCGCCGCCTCGCCCATCACGCGCTTGAGCAGCGAGCGCAGGTCGATGTCGGATGTGACGTCGGCGACCAGGTCCAGGAACTCCAGCTCCTGCTCGCGGCTTTTCTTCATCCGCTCGACGAACTGCGTGCTCTGCAGCGCGACGGCGGCCTGGCTGCTCATCGCCTCGAGTAGGTCGAGGTCGTCCTGGGTAAAGCGCCCCTCCTGCTTGTTCAGCGCCTGGATGACGCCGATCACCTCGCCGCGGACGGTGCGGACGGGCGCGCAGAGGATGGAGCGTGTGATGAAGCCGGTCTGGTCGTCGATGCTGCGGTCGAAGCGCGGATCGGCATAGGCATCGTGGATGATGGTGCCTTCGTTGGCATTGTAGACATGCCCGGCGATGCCGCTGGTATTGAGGATGCGGATTTCGCGATGGTGGTTGCCCAGCGCGATGCGCGAATACAGCTCGTTGGTTTCCGGGTCGTTGAGGAAGAGGCTGCCGCGCTCCGCGCCGACCTCCCAGGTGGTCATTTCGACCAGGGTGGCCAGCACTTCCTCCAGGGATTCGAGGCCCGCGACCTTGCGCGAGATGTTGAGCAGCACCTCGGCCTGGCGCAACCGCCGCATATCCTCGTCGTTGACGCCGACCCCGACCTCGCGGATCGTCGGCCGCGCCCGGTCAATCGCCCGCATGGCCCTTGCTCCTCGCCGCTTCCAGGCCATCGCGCAGGGCCTGGATCGTCTCATGCAACTGGGCCCGCTCATCGCGTGCGTTGCGATCCTGGACCTGCAGCTTTTCCTGGAATCCGGTACTGATCTCGGTGGTGCGGTCGCGCATGGCCTGGACGGTGTCGCGCAGTTGCGCGATCTCGCCGTTTGCGGTGACGAGGGCGCTCTGGATGGCCTCCGCGCGCTCGATACGCACCCGCTCCAGCTCGTCGCGCAGCGCGCGAACCGTCTCTTTCAACTGTGCGATTTCGCCATTGGCGACGGCGACCGCTTCCTGGACGGCCTGCTGTTTCTCGATGCGGACGGCTTCAAGCTCGTCGCGCATGGCGGTAATGGTGTCGCGCAGATGCCGGTTTTCGGTCTGCGCGAGATACAGCGCATCGGCGCCCGGCTGCGATTTGCCGGCCGTCGCGCTCATCCTGGAAACCCGGGTGCGGCCAGATTCCGCCGACCGTCGCGATTGTCGTCCATGCCCCCAGCCCCGATCCGGCCCGCAGGCCAGTCGGACTCATTGTCGCACCAAACAGAACCTTAGCCTAGTCATGCGCTTGCGCGGTCGCGGTACGCGGCGGCACACTGCGGCAATGGACAGTAACGATACCGGCGCCGTTGCCGCAGCCGTGCTCGATTTCTGGTTCGGATCGCCGGAGGGGCCGGAGTTCGGGCGTCCGCGGGCTGTCTGGTTTCGGCGCGACCCCGGTTTCGATGCGGAAATCCGGAGCCGGTTTCTGGCCGATCACGAGCTGGCGGCCGCGGGGGTTTATGACGGGCTGGCGGCGACGCCGCGGGGCGCGCTGGCATTGATCCTGATGCTCGACCAGTTTCCGCGCAATCTGTTCAGGGGGGCTGCCCGTGCCTTTGCCTGCGATCCGGCGGCCCGGGCGGTGGCGGCTCGGACGGTCGATTCGGGCTGGGACCGGGACATGCGGCCCGTGGAGCGGCTGTTCGCGTATCTTCCCTTCGAGCACAGCGAAGATTTGGCCGACCAGGATCGCTGCGTCGATCTGATGGGGACGCTGGGCGACGCGGAATGGACGCGCTATGCCGAGCGTCATCGCGAGATTATCCGGCGTTTCGGCCGGTTTCCCCATCGCAATGCGGCGCTCGGCCGCGAAACGACAGCGGCCGAGCGCGCATTTCTCAAGGAGCCGAACTCGTCCTTCTAGGGACGGCCCGGCTCAGGAAACCACTTTCCAGCTTCCGTCGGGCTGGCGGCAGGCGACGCCGGTCGCCTGTTCGGTGCGGCCATCCACGGTCACGCTCTGCTTGAACTCGCGGCAATACTGGCCGTCGGCACTGGTACCGTCGCGGATCGGGGTGACGGACCCATAGTTGCCCGACTGCGGGTTATTCCAGGAGATGGTCTGTCCCACCGGCGCAGTCTGGGCCTGCTGGGCCGCCTGCTGCTGCTCCAGCCGGTCGGCGCGGTCGAGGCTCTTGCCGATCTCGCTGCCGATCAGACCGCCGGCCAGCACGCCGATGGCGGTCGCGGCCAGCTGCCCGGTGCCGGACCCGATCTGCGAACCCAGCAGGCCGCCCGCCGCCGCACCGCCCAGGGCGCCCACGGTCTGTTTGGTGCCATAGCCCTGCTGCTCGCAGGCGCCAAGGGTCAATGCCGCGATCGCTGCCGCGGCGATGGCCATGCGCTTCATGCCTTTCTCCTCCTCCGGTGTGGAGCATCGGCCCCACAGGTCACGGGGGGTATAACGGGCGAGGCGGCAATCGGTTCGGGACCGGCTCGATATCGGGTGGGATTTTTCCGCTCATGCAGCCAGGACAGGGCAGCGGGCCGAGATTTCAATACCGCACCGCGGCACGCTTGTGCACGATGGCGCCACTATCCATCGGTTCCAAATCCACTCCAAATCGGGGGAAACATGTCCAGCTACGAAACCATCCTGACCGAACGCGACGGCCCCAGCTACGTCATCACCCTCAACCGCCCCAAGCGCAAGAATGCCTTCAGCAAGCAGCTGATGGGCGAGGTGGTGGACGCCTGCAAGGAAGCCGAGCAGGACCCCTCGGTCACCGCCGTCATCATCACCGGCGGCAAGGAGTATTTCTCCGCCGGCGCCGACCTGAACGAGGCGATGCAGAACAAGACCGCCAAGCAGACCGTCGACTACATCGACAACTGGCTGCGGCTGAACCGCACCGTCGAGTATCTGCGCAAGCCGGTGATCGCCGCCATCGAGGGCTTCTGCCTGACCGGCGGCTGGGAGTTCGCGATGGCCTGCGACATCCGGATCGCGGTCAAGAACTCGACCTTCGCGCTGACCAGCGCGCGCATCGGCACGGTGCCGGGCGCCGGCGGCACGCAGCGCCTGCTGCGCCAGATCGGCACGAACCGCACGCTGGACGTGCTGTTCAAGGCCGACCCCATCGACGCCGAAGAGGCCTATCGCATCGGCGCCATCGAGTATCTGGTCGAGAACGGCCAGGCGATGGCCAAGGCGAAGGAGCTGGTCGCGATCTACGCCCAGCGCGCCCCGCTCAGCCTCGCTTACTGCAAGCGCGTGGTGCGCGGCGGCGCCCAGATGGACCAGGAATCCGCGCTGGAGTTCGAGCAGTTCGTGGTCGCCGCGATCTACAGCACCGAGGACAAGAACGAAGGCATCGGCGCGTTCCTGGAGAAGCGCAAGGCGGTGTTCAAGGGGCAGTAGGCCGCTGGTTCCAGGGCCGTCGGCAAGGTCGTGCCGCCGGCCCTGGATGGCCGTATCCTAGAGCGTCGGCCACGCCGCCTTGAACTGGCGCAGCACTTCAAGATGCGCCTTGGGGTCGGTGAGGCCGGCCTTCATCGTCCGCACCGTCACGTGGCTGGCGCCCAGCTGACGCCAGGATTCGGCCTCGGCGACCCATTGGTCGGGCGTCTTGTCGGCGGTGCGCAAGGTGCCGTCCAGGCCGACCGAGGCGGGGTCTCGGTCGGCTTCGGCAGCGGCCTGGCGGAAGATCGCGACGTCGCGGCGGGTCTCCTCGTCCAGCCCGCCGAAGAACGGGTTGGCGTACCAGCCATCACCCAGCCGCGCGGCGCGGCGGATCGCCGGGGGCGCGAAGGCGCCGAACCAGACCGGGATCGGCCGCTGCACCGGTAAGGGGTTGATGCCGGCATCGTCGATGCGGTGCCACTGGCCCTCGAAGGTCACGCGGTCCTGGGTCCACAGCGCGCGCATCAGCGCGATCTGCTCCTCCATCCGCGGCCCGCGGTTCTTGAAGTCCTGGTTCAGCGCCTTAAACTCGACCTCGTTCCAGCCCACGCCGACGCCGAGGCGGATGCGGCCCTTGGTCAGGATGTCCAGCTCGGCCGCCTGCTTGGCGACCAGCACGGCCGGGCGCTGCGGCAGGATCAGGATGGCGGTGGCGAGCTGGATGCGCGCCGTGCAGGCCGCGAGGAAGCCGAACAGCACCAGCGGCTCGTGGAACATGTTCTTCAGCGAGTAGTAGGTCTGCCACTCCTCGGCGTCCGGCTGGGCCGGTTCCTGAAGCACATGGTCGATCATCGTCAGGTGATGGAAGCCCATCTCCTCCACCGCCTGGGCATAGTCGCGGATGACGGCCGGATCGGTACCGATCTCGGTGGTGGGGAAGGCGACGCCGACACGCATGTGCAGTCCTTTCAGTTTCGCTCTGTCAGTTACGAGGCCAGGGCCTTGCGCACGATCGGCATGACCTCGCCGGCCAGCATCTCGATCGAGCGCAGCACCAGCCGCTGGTCCATGCCCATCCACTGCACCCGCGTGATGATGCGGTTGCAGCCGGCCTCGCGGCCGAGGCGGATGAGGTCCTGGGCGCAATCCTCGGGCGAGCCGATGATGACGCGGCCGCCGATCAGCTCCTCCAGCTCCAGCTGCTGCTTGCCGGCGCCGACGACATTGGTGAACAGACCCCATTTGCCGAACAGCTTGTAGCTTTCGGCGAGCGCCGGCGCCGCCTCGCGGATCGCGGTGTCGCGGTCCTTGGCGACGATGATGTTGCGGATCAGCGGCAGCTCGGCCGGCTGCGGCTTGCCCTCGGCCGTCAGTACGGCGCGGAAGGCCTGGGCCTGCTCGATGATCACGTCATGGGCGAGATGGGCCGAGCTGACCCAGGTGTCGCCCAGCGTGGTGTCGCACATGCTGGCCGCGCGCTCGACCGCTGCCTTCACGCTGCCGCCGAACCACATCGCCGGGCGCGGCTTGCGCACCGGCTTCAGCGCGAGCGTGACCTTGTCGGTCTGGAAATGCTTGCCCTGGAAGGTGACCTCGTCCTCGGTCCACAGCCGGCGGATCAGGTCGACGCCCTCGGCGAAGCGGCTCATCCGCTTCTTGTGCTCCAGATCGAGGATGCGGAACTCGTCCTCCTGCCAGCCCGGTGCCACGCCGAGCGTCAGCCGTCCGCCGCACATGGCGTCGATCAGCGCCGCCTCCTGCGCGATATGCAGCGGGTGATACCAGGGCAGGATCAGCATGCTGGTGGCGAGCGACATCGTCTCGTCCACCGCGGCCAGCCGCGCGAGCGTGTGCAGCGGCGGCAGCCAGGCCGACGAGCCGTAGCTCATATGCTGGCCGATGGTGATGCCGTCATAGCCCAGCTGGCGGCCGAGCTTCACCTGCTCGACATGCTCGGCCAGGCGCTGCGGCAGCGAATCGGTGGGACGGTGCTCCGGATTGATGAAAAGCGTCAGCTTCATGATGGCGTTTCCCCCGCCTTGAGTCGGATTTGTCCATATTCTTCCCTGGGAGATAGCCTGTTGGGACGGCCGGCGTCCACCGGTACGATGTCGCGGGACCTATTCGCCGAACGCAGGTGAACATGGCCGGCAAACGGCTTCTGATCGTGGCGCATGCGCCTTCCGACAACACCCGCACGCTGCTGGAGGCGGTGCTGCGCGGCGCGCGGCATCCGGATGTCGCGGGTGTGGCGGTGCGGCATGTGGCGCCGCTGGACGCCGGGCCGGACGACGTGCTGGCCGCCGATGGGGTGATCCTCGGGACGACCGAGAATCTGGGCTACATGAGCGGGGCGCTGAAGGATTTCTTCGACCGCAGCTACTACCCGATCCTGGAGAAGACCCAGGGCCTGCCCTATGCGCTGTATATCCGCGCGGGCCATGACGGCACCGGCACACGGCGCGGCGTGGAGACCATCGCGACGGGCCTGCGCTGGCGCGCGGTGCGCGAACCCCTGATCTGCCGCGGCGCCTTCCAGGACGGGTTTATCGCCGAGTGCGAGGAACTGGGCACGCTGATGGCCGCGGGGCTGGAGGCGGGGGTGTTCTAGGGGGAGGGGCTCTCTCTCTCTCTCTCTCTCTCTC
>JBFWNZ010000060.1:0-14420 GCA_050250795.1 Alphaproteobacteria bacterium
GGATCGAGACGGGCGTGCCGGGACGGCTGGTGTTCGATTCGCTGCCGGCGGGCCTGACCGAACGGCCCACCCTGTACGTCGCCGTCGACAGCGAGTCCCCGCGCGACGCGACCTTCGATCTCCGCTACCTGACCGGCGGCCTGACCTGGCGTGCCGACTACGTCGCCGCGCTCGCACCCGACGCCAAGACGCTCGACTTCTCTGGCTTCGCGACCATCACCAACACCAGCGGCGTCGCCTATCGCGATGCGGCCGTGCGGCTGGTGGCGGGCAGCGTCAACCGCGAGGCCCAGCCGATGCCGCGGGCCGCGCCCGTCATGGCCATGATGAAGACGGAGGACGCGGCCGGGGCCGGCCCCGCGCCCCAGCCGGTCGGCGACCTGCATCTCTATCCGCTCTCGGGCCGCCTGACGCTGGAGCAGCGCGAGACACGCCAGCAGGCGCTCGTCGGCCCCGTCCGGGTGCCGGTGGTGCGGACCTACCGGATCGAGGGCGGCGGCGCCCATCTCGGCCGCCAGGACCAGCCGGTGGACCAGAATGCCGCGATCCGCCTGACCGTCGTCAACGACAAGGCCGGCGGGCTGGGCGTTCCGCTGCCGCGCGGCACCGTGCGCGTCTATGGCGCGGCCGATGGCGGGCCGGTGTTCATGGGCGAGGACGGGATCGGCCACACCGCCGCCGGCGAGGAGGTGAAGCTGGACATCGGCACGGCCTTCGACATCGTCGCGACGCGCCGCCAGACCGATTTCCGCAGCGAGGGCCTACCCAAGCGCGTGTTCGAATCGGCCCATGCGATCGAGCTGCGCAACGCCAAGGCCGAGCCGGTCGAGGTGATCGTCTCCGAATCCATCCCCGGCGACTGGACCATGCTCCAGGAATCGCAGAAGCACGAGAAGCCGACCTCGGGCACCGCGCGCTGGACCGTCCAGATTCCCGCCAACGGCAAGACCGAACTGACCTACCGCGTGCGGGTGCAGATGTAGGAGCTACGCGTCCGGCGGCAGCAGGCGCGGCTGCCGGGCCTCCTCTTCCGCGTCCGCCTCGATCAGCGTTTCCGTCTGCACGAACTGATAGCTGGGCAGCGGCTCCGGCATCTTCGCCGGGGCCGGCAGCCCGGCGCGCAAGACGCGGCGCAGGCCCGGCAGCAGCCGCCCGTTCACCGAGGATTCGAACTGCGAGTAGCTCTGCGAGGCCTGGCGCAGCGATTTGCCCAGGCTGCCCGCATGCCGGACCACCACCGCCAGGCGCTCGATCAGATCGCGCATGCCGTCCATGATCCGCTCATGGTTCTCGACCTGCCGGTTGAGCTGGATGTTCTGCGCCGCGATGCCGATGGCCGCCCACAGCCCGCTGGGGCCCACCAGCAGAATGCTGCTCTCCGCACAGCGGCGCTGGAAATCCGGGTCGGCGGACTGCACCTTCTCGATCGCGCCCTCGTTCGGCAGCCACATCATGCTGATGACGCGCGGCGCCGCGATCTCGGGGCGGGTGCGCCGGTATTCCTGCAGCACCGCGTTCTGGTACTCCTTGCCGACCAGCCCGCGCAGATGCTGGTTCATCGTCGTCCGGATGCGGGTGTAATGCTCCGCCTCGGCCGATTCGTCGGCCGCGTCGGCAAGGTCCATCAGATGTTTCGTCGCCTTGGCGTCGATCACCATGACCGCGTTGCCCGGCAGAAAGACCAGCGCGTCCGGACGCAGCCGCCCGCCCGATTCGCCCTGCATGCTGTATTGCAGCAGATAGTCCTGCCCCTCGCGCAGGCCGAAGGCCTTGAGCGTGTTCTCCAGCACCGTCTCGGCCGACCGGCCGGCCCCGCCGGGCGATGAGAGCGCGCGGGTGATCGTCTCGACCGCGCCGCGATTCTCGCGCATCTGCTGGTCCAGCACCTGCATGCTGGCGGCGACCTTCTCATACTGCTGCATCAGCTGCGCGGTCGTTTCCCTGACCCGCTTCTCGGCCTCCTCCTTCGCCTGCGCGTTCTCGCGCTTGTGGTCGGCCAGCAGCTTGTTCGACAGCTCGTTGGCGGCGCCCATGACCGCGGCACGGCTGGCGTTCATGAACTCGGCACGGGTGCGCTCCCATTCCGCGCGCGCCTCCGTCTCCGCCTCCAGCCGCGTCCTGGCCTGGGTCAGATCGACCAGATGCGCCCGCGCCTCCGCCGTGGCGGCGTCGGCCTGGGCCTGGGCCGCGCGCAGGGCCTCATCGCGCCCGTCCAGCGCCTCGCGCGCCGCGCGCAGCCGTGCCGCCAGGTAAAGCGCCAGCCCCGCCGAGGCGGCCCCCAGTGCGACGGCGATCCAGAATAGCTGTTCGAACTGCATCTCTTGCTGGTACCTTTACTTGACGAATCGCGCGTGCAGCCATAGATACGCAGCGAATTGGAACCGTTCCACTGTGCGGAGGCAACGCGCATGGCCGTGCTGCCCATCATCATCGCCCCGGACCCGCGGCTCAAGCTTCGCTGCAAGCCGGTCGAGGCCGTGGACGACGATACCCGCCGCCTGATGGACGACATGCTGGAGACGATGTACCTCGCCCCCGGCATCGGCCTTGCCGCCCCCCAGGTGGGCGTCGCGAAACGGGTCGTGGTGATCGACGTGTCGCGCAAGGAAGAGCCGCGCGATCCGATCCGCATGGCCAATCCGGAGATCGTCGCCGTCTCCCAGGAGATGGCCAGCTATGAGGAAGGCTGCCTGTCCCTGCCCGAGCACTATGCCGATGTCGAGCGCCCGGCCGCGGTCACGGTCCGCTTTCTCGACGAGACCGGCAAGCGCCGCGAGGAGACCTTCGACGGTCTTGCCGCCACCTGCATCCAGCACGAGATCGACCATCTCGACGGCCTGCTGTTCGTCGACCATATCTCGGCGCTGAAGCGCAATATGATCCTGCGCAAGCTGACCAAGCAGAAGCGGGTGGACGAGAAGGACCGCCAGAAGGCCAAGGCCGTCGCCTGAGCCCTTCCGCCGTCCGGCGTCAGCGTCTAGAACGGTCGCCGTCATGCGCATCGTCTTCATGGGCAGTCCCGATTTCTCCGTCCCGATCCTGGACGCGCTGCTGGCGGCCGGGCATTCGGTGGCGGCCGTCTATGCCCAGCCGCCGCGGCCCGCCGGGCGCGGCCAGCATGAGCGGCCCTGTCCGGTCCATGCCTTCGCCGCCGCCCGCGGCTTGGCCGTGCGCACGCCGCGCAGCCTGCGCGACGCCCAGGCGCAGCAGGCCTTCGCGGAACTGGACGCGGATGTCGCGGTCGTCGCCGCCTATGGGTTGATCCTGCCGGCGCCGGTGCTTGCCGCGCCCCGACATGGCTGCATCAACGTCCACGCCTCGCTGCTGCCGCGCTGGCGCGGCGCCGCGCCGATCCAGCGCGCCATCGAGGCCGGCGACGCCGAGACCGGCGTCACCATCATGCAAATGGAAGCCGGGCTCGACACCGGCCCCATGCTGCTGGCCGAATCCGTGCCCATCGGTCCCGCCGCCACGGCCGCCGATCTGCATGACGCGCTGGCGGCGCTGGGCGCCCGGCTGATCGTGGCGGCGCTCGACCGGCTGGCCGCCGGCACCCTTGCCGCGACGCCGCAGCCGGAGGCCGGCGTCACCTATGCCCGCAAGCTGACGCCGCAGGACGGGCGGCTGGACTGGACGCAGCCGGCCGCCGACCTCGTCCGCAAGATCCGCGCCTTCACCCCCTGGCCCGGCGCCTGGTTCACCCTCGACGGCCAGCGGATCAAGGCGCTTGCCGCCGAAGCGGCGAAGGGGACGGGCGCGCCGGGAACCGTTCTGGACGACCGGCTGACGGTCGCTTGCGGCACCGGGGCGCTGCGGCTGCTGCGGGTTCAGCGCGAGGGGCGCCAGGCGATGGATGCCGGGGCCTTCCTGCGCGGCCGCAGCGTGACGCCCGGAACCGCCCTCGAATGAGCCGCTGGCGCCTCACCGTCGAATATGACGGCGGCCCCTTCGTCGGCTGGCAGCGCCAGGCGAACGGCCTTTCCGTCCAGGAAGCGCTGGAGACCGCGATTCACGCCTTCTGCGGCGAGACGGTGACGGTCCATGGCGCCGGGCGGACCGATGCCGGAGTGCATGCCCTCGGGCAGGTCGCGCATATCGACCTTGCGCGCCCGACGACGGCGCGCGCGGTGCGCGACGCGATCAACTTCCACCTGCGGCCGCATCCGGTGGCTGTGCTGGAGGCCGAATCGACGGCGGATGATTTCCACGCCCGATTCTCGGCCACCGGCCGGGCCTATCTCTACCGCATCCTGAACCGCCGGGCGCCGCCGGCCCTCGATACGGGCCGGGTCTGGCCGGTCGCCGCAGCGCTGAATGCCGAGGCGATGCACGAAGCCGCGCAATTCCTGATCGGCCGGCACGATTTCTCCAGCTTCCGCGCCGCCGGCTGTCAGGCCGAATCGCCGTTGCGCACGCTCGACCGGCTCGATGTGTCGCGGCGCGGCGAGGAAATCCATGTGACCGCCGAGGCGCGATCCTTCCTGCACAATCAGGTGCGGATCATGGTCGGCACATTGCGCGCGGTCGGCGAGGGAAGCTGGAACGCGAGCGACGTCGCGATAGCGCTCGCCGCCTGCGACCGTACCGCCGCGGGCCCCACGGCACCGCCGGACGGCCTCTATCTCACGCGGGTGGACTACACGCCGCGCTGAGCCTAGTGCAGCCGCAGCGATGCCGGGGCAAAGGGCTGCGCATGCGGCAGGCGGAAGGTCATGCCCGCGCAGGACATCTCCGCCACCAGCCAGATCACCGCATCCAGCACCGGCCCGGTGCCGGCGGCACCGACCAGGCCGCCGAGCGTCCGGCGCGCGGCCGGCAGGTCGCCATGCTGCACACAGGCCGCGGCCATCAGCAGGTCGCGTTCGCCCTCGCCCAACGCCTGGCAGCGCTGGCATTGCACCTCGATGCAGCCGGTCGCGTTCTGCGCCAGATGCGTCAGCATGGCATCCAGCGCGCCATAGCCGTCCGGCATGCCGCCGCGCCGGAAGGCCTCATAAAGATAGCTGTGGTCGCGCTGACCCGCTTTCTGCAAGGCGACCCAGGTTCGGACCGACCAGACCAGGAACCGCTCGGCCCAGGGCAGCCGGCTGAGTTCGGTGGCGGCGGCGGACGTGATGTCGGACACGGGAAAATCTCCATCGATGGCGGTCCCCGGTGCCGGCGCACCGGATGACGCGCATCATCGATTTTCATGTTTGCAATTGCAAGTCATTTGCAGTATCTTCCGCTCGACGCTGATGACCGGATCGCGTGTCCGACCACCAGCGTCCGGGCGACGGGACGCATTCCTGCCGCCCGTGGCGTCCGCTCTCTCTGCGGGCGCCTTTCCCCTCGCAAGCTGCAAGACTCGGGCGGGTCCTCTGGGACCCGCCCCTTTTCTTTCCGAACGGAGGGTCGGCGCCGCTATTGCAGCAGCAGCTCGCGTGCGGCGCGCACGATATGTCCCAGGAAGAAATCGGACAGCGCCAGCGCCACCGCCGGCAGGGTCGCGATTTCCAGCGCCACGCGGGCGATGAAGGTCTGATAGGCCAGCAGCACGACCAGAACGACCACGCCCAGGGGCGTCGGAAGCAGGCCCGCAATGCTCAGCAGCGTCGCGGCCACCCAGACCAGGGTCTGCGGTCCGGACGACCAGTTATAGGCGACGATATAGCGAATATAGCGGTCCTGCCGGTCGAGCAGGGGAACGATATGGGCGATCAGGACCGGCCACGCGGTCCAGGCGATGACATAGGCGATGGCCTCGACCAGGATCACCCGTCCCCAGGCCGGGTCGTCGCCCCAGGCATCGACCAGCCACATGAGGAAGACATAGGGCGGCAGGACGACGACCGCGCAGAAGAAGGATTTCCAGAACCCGGCCGGGGTGGCGTCGAACAGCGCCACGGCGCGCCCGTCGCGCAGCAGCACCCGCCACGCGGCGAACAGGCCGGTCAGCGTTTCCTCGCGACTGGGAATGGGCATCCGTCTCCGCCGTTGTCAGCGGGACCCGAAGAAGCGGTCCAGCATCGTCTCGTATATGTCGGCGAGCGTCCGGATATCGGCGACGGCCGCCCGCTCATCGGCCTTGTGCATGGTCTGGCCGACCAACCCGAACTCCGCCACCGGGCAATAGGCCCGGATGAAGCGCGCATCCGAGGTGCCGCCGCTGGTGCTTAATTCCGGCATCCGGCCCGTGACGTCGGCGACGCTGCCGGCGACGAGGTCGCTGAGGGTGCCGGGCTGGGTGTAGAAGGATTCGCCGCTGACCTGATAGGCGACGGAATAGTTGCCGTCGCCTGCCGCCGCCTTCAGCCGCGACTCGATCCACGCCTTCAGCGAATCGGAACTGTGCCGGTCGTTGAAGCGGATGTTGATCCGCGCCGTCGCCTCGGCCGGGATGACGTTGGTGGTGGCATTGCCGATGTCGATGGTGGTGATCTGCAGGCTAGAGGGCTGAAAGTGTTCGCTGCCCGCGTCCAGCGGCTCGGCCGTCAGCGCGTGCAGAAGCCCCACCATACGGTGCGCCGCGTTGTCGGCCAGATGCGGATAGGCGACATGCCCGGACACGCCCTTGGCGGTGATGACCGCGTTCATGCTGCCGCGCCGGCCGATCTTCATCATCTCGCCCAGCACGGTCGGGTTGGTCGGCTCGCCGACGACGCAGACATCCAGCCCCTCGCCACGCGCCGCCAGATGCTCCAACACCTTGCGCGTGCCGTTGATCGCCGGGCCTTCCTCGTCGCCGGTGATCAGCAGGCTGATCGAGCCCTTGAGCGGCCCCTTCGCGAGATGCCGCGCCGCCGCCGCCACGAAGGCCGCGATCGCGCCCTTCATGTCCGCCGCGCCGCGGCCGTACAGCACACCGTCGCGCACATCGCCCGCGAAGGGATCGACCGACCAGTCGGCGCCCACCGGCACCACGTCGGTATGCCCCGCGAAACAGAAATTCGGGCCCTCGCGCCCGATCCGGGCATAGAGGTTGTCGACGTCCGGCGTCCCCTCCTCGCTGAAACGCAGCCGCTCGCAGGCAAAGCCCATGCCCGCCAGCGTCCTTTCCAGCAGGTCCAGCGCCCCGCCTTCGGCCGGGGTCACGCTGGGGCAGCGGATCAGGTCCTGGGTAAAGGCGACGGGGTCGGGCAGGGTCACGCGCTCAGTCCCGCAGCAACTCGTTGATCGAGGTCTTGGACCGGGTGCCTTCGTCCACGCGCTTGATGATGACGACGCAATAGAGGTTCGGCCCCGGCGTGCCGTCGGCGAGCGGCGTACCCGGCAGCGTGCCCGGCACGACCACCGAATAGGCCGGCACCCGGCCGCGGGTGACGGCGCCGGTCGTGCGGTCGACGATCTTGGTCGAGGCGCCGATATAGCAGCCCATCGAGATTACCGAGCCTTCCTCGACGATCACGCCCTCCGCCACTTCCGAGCGCGCCCCGATGAAGCAGTGGTCCTCCACGATCACCGGCCCAGCCTGCAACGGCTCCAGCACGCCGCCGATGCCGGCGCCGCCGGAGATGTGGCAGTTCTTTCCGATCTGGGCGCAGGAACCGACCGTGGCCCAGGTATCGACCATCGTGCCGCTGCCGACATAGGCGCCCAGATTGACGAAGCTGGGCATCAGCACCGCGCCCGGCGCGATATAGGCGCTGCGGCGCACGATGCTGCCGGGCACAGCGCGGTAGCCCGCCTTGCGGAACTGCTCGCCCTCCCAGCCCTTGGTCTTGAGCGGCACCTTGTCCCACCAGGGCGCGCCGTCCGGCCCGCCCTCCATCGGCCACATGTCGTAGAGCCGGAAGGACAGCAGAACCGCCTTCTTCAGCCACTGGTTCACGACCCAGCCGCCGGGCCCCTTCTCGGCCACGCGGAGCGCGCCGGAATCGAGCTGGTCGAGCGCACTCTCCACCGCCTCGCGGGTCGCGCCCTTGGTTGCAGGGGAAATGCCGTCGCGCGCCTCCCAGGCGGCGTCGATCGCGGATTGCAGGTCGGCGGTCATCGTGTATCCCGTGGAATCTGTCGGAAAAGCTCGGGCCGCACGATGGACAGCGCCACCGCCCGAGTCAAGCCGAGGCGGCGAGGGAAGGAGTTGATCGCTCCCCACGCATTAAATGCAATTGATAACTGATATTTGGTCAATTAAATTGTGACATCTGGTCAATTGCAGAATGTATATGAAGCATGCTGTACACCTATCGTTCTCTCGATGACGCGGAAAAGCGTGTCCTGGAGCGTATCGTCAAGCTTCGTGACGACCTCCGTTATTACGTCGCGCAAGAACCCAAACGTTGGACCGGGCTTCTGGCACGAATGACGCGCGCCCGCGCACTCCGCGCATCTAACAGCATCGAAGGGATCAACGTATCCCAGGAGGACGCGATCGCGGCGGTCGATGGCGAAGACCCGGGCGAGGCCGACCGGGCGACGTGGCGGGCCGTGGTCGGCTATCAAAGCGCCATGACCTACATCCTACAGCGATGCCGGGACCGTGATTTCCAGTTCAGCAAGGACACCATCCTGGCCATCCACTTCATGATCTCCCAGCACGATCTAGACGCGAACCCAGGGAATTTCCGTCGCGGCTGGGTCGGCGTTCGGAATACACAAACCGGCGATGTGGTCCATGAAGGTGTCGATCGCGAACTCCTTGACCCCCTCATGGAAGAACTCGTCGATTATCTTAACGAGGAATCTGATGGCCCGATCGAGCTAAAGGCGGCCATGGCACATCTGAACCTGACGCTCTTACATCCATTCTCGGACGGCAACGGACGCACCGCCCGATGCTTGCAAACCGCCGTTCTAGCGAACGACGGGATCATGGCGCCTGAGTTTGCGAGCATTGAAGAATACATCGGACGCCACCAGCAAACCTACTATGACGTTCTGGCCTATACCGGCGGCGGTGGTTGGCATCCTGGTCGGGATCCCCAGCGGTGGGTACGTTTCTGTTTAACGGGGCACTACCGACAAAGCCAAACTCTGCTGCGCCGAAACGCTGAAATCGGCATGGTGTATGATGATCTGTGCGCGCTGATCCGTCATGCCGGTTTGCAAGAGCGCATGGCCCTCGGCCTGATCGAGGCCGCATTCGGGGCGCGAGTGCGGAATGCCTCTTACCGCGTCAGCACAGACACCTCAAACAATCTGGCCAGCCGCGACCTCAAGCATCTCGTGGATGCCGGGTTCCTTTCAGCCCAGGGGGAAAAGCGCGGTCGGTACTACGTCGCGAGCCCGGATGTCCTCGCGATACGGAACGCACGCAGACTTAAGAAGGGCAACGACGATCCTTTCGCTGAACCCCCTCTCGCACAACAAGGACGACTTTTCTAAGACCCCGCCCACTTCTCGGCCGGCCTCGCCCTTGTCGTAGCCGGGATCAGCCCGGTCAGCCAGGCGACCAGGTCGTCTACCGTGTGATGGATATGCGCCCCCGGCTCGCCCAGCGCCGATCCGTGCGAGGACCATTGATGCTCGCAGCGCACCCAGACCGTCGTCATGCCCAGCGCATGCGCGGGTTCCAGGTTGCGAGCGATGTCGTCGACCATGGCGGCGCGGGCCGGCACCAGGCCGAAACGTCGACAGACCGCGTCATAGGTTCCCGCATCGGGCTTCGGCCGGTAGCCCGATGCCACGATGTCGAAGATGTCCTCGAAATGATGGGCGATGCCGCGCCGCGCCATCACCCGTTCGGCATGCGCGACCGAACCGTTGGTGAACACGATCTTGCGCCCCGGCAGCCGCCCCAGCGCCGCGTCCAGTTCCGCGCAATGCGGTACCGGCGACACGTCGATGTCGTGCACGAAATGCAGGAAGGAGACGGGGTCGATGCCGTGGTTGTGCATCAGCCCGTTCATGGTCGTGCCGTGCTCGTGGAAATAGCGCCGCTTCAGCGCCCGTGCCTCTTCCGCATCCAGGCCCAGCAGGCCCTGGATATAGGCCATCATCTTCCCGTCGATCTGCTCGAACAGGTTGCATTCGGCCGGGTAGAGCGTGTTGTCGAGGTCGAACA
This sequence comes from Alphaproteobacteria bacterium, assembly GCA_050250795.1. Lineage (GTDB taxonomy): Bacteria > Pseudomonadota > Alphaproteobacteria > UBA8366 > UBA8366 > JBFWNZ01. Next base: position 9,986 of record JBFWNZ010000060.1, read on the forward strand.
GCCAGACATCGACCGCCGCCGGGTCGAGTCCGCGTCCCGCCGCCTCCGCGCCGCCCTCAGGCACGGATCAGCGTGCCCGAGCCATGCTCGGTGAAGATCTCCAGCAGCACGCCATGCGGCACGCGGCCGTCGATGATCACCGCGCCGTCCACGCCGCGCGCCACCGCGTCGATGCAGGTCTCGACCTTGGGGATCATGCCGCCGGTGAGCGTGCCGTCCGCCATATAGCCCTTGGCCTGCTCCACCGTCATTTCGGGAATCAGGTTGCGGGACTTGTCGAGCACGCCCGCGACATCGGTCAGCAGCAGCAGGCGGGTGGCGTTGGTCGCGCCCGCGATGGCGCCGGCGACCGTGTCGGCGTTGATGTTGAAGGTCTGGCCGTTGGCGTCCAGGCCGATGGGCGCGATCACCGGGATGATCTCGGTGCTTTTCAGCGTCTCGATGATATGCGGATCGACCCGGTCGGGATCGCCGACGAAACCCAGATCGATCACCCGCTCGATGTTGGAATCCGGGTCGCGCTTGGTGCGGCTCAGCTTCTTCACCGTGATCAGGTTCGCATCCTTGCCCGACAGGCCGACCGCCCGGCCGCCGGCCGCCGTGATCTCGGCCACCAGCTGCTTGTTGATCTGGCCCGACAGCACCATCTCGACGATGTCCATGGTCGGCCGGTCGGTGACCCGCAGCCCGTCCACGAACTCGCTCTTTACCTGCATCTTCTCCAGCATGCGGCCGATCTGCGGGCCGCCGCCATGCACCACCACCGGATGGATGCCGACCTGCTTCAGCAGCACGATGTCGCGCGCGAAATCCGCCGCCAGCGAATCGTCGCCCATCGCATGGCCGCCGAACTTGATGACGAAGGTCTTGCCGGCATAGCGGCGCATATAGGGCAGTGCCTCGGTCAGGATGCTGGCCTCGGACAGCCAGTGTTCCCGGTCCCGGATGGGCTTCGCCCCGCTGCTTACGGCTTCGCTCATGGCTTCCTCCCTTGGCGCGGGCGCACTCTAACCCAGCGCTGCGTCCCTCGCCAACGCCGCCAGGGCGGCCCGCAATTCCGGGATGCCCTCGCCGGTGCGGGCGCTGGTCGCCAGCACCTGCTGCATCGCCGCCGGGTGCTTCAGCAGGTCGCGCTGCAGCCCTTGCACCAGCGCGCCGCGCTCTGCGGCGGGCACCTTGTCGGCCTTGGTCAACACGATCTGATAGACCACGGCGGCTGTGTCCAGCATCTTCATCAAGTCGCGGTCGCTGGGCTTCAGCCCATGCCGCGCGTCGATCAGCAGGCAGAGCCGGCGCAGCACCGGGCGACCCTTGAGATAGGCCTGGATCAGCGCGTTCCAGCGCTTGATCGCCGTCTTTGGCGCCGCCGCGAAGCCGTAACCCGGCATGTCGACCAGGATCAGCCGCCCGCCCATATCGAAGAAGTTGATCTCGCGGGTGCGCCCGGGCGTGTTCGAGGTGCGCGCCAGCATCTTGCGCCCGGTCAGCGCGTTGATCAGCGACGACTTGCCGACATTCGAGCGCCCGGCAAAAGCGACCTCGGGCTGGGCGTACTCCGGCAGGCCGCGCGCGTCGACGGCGCCGGACAGGAAGCGCGACTCCTGTGCGAACAGAAGCCGCCCGTCCTCCAGCCCGGCCTCGTCGGTCAGGCCTTCGACGTGCCCATCTGCTTCGTGATCGCCCATTGCTGGCCCATCGACAGAACGTTGTTCCATGCCCAGTAGATCACCAGGCCGGCCGGGAACGGCGCCAGGACGAAGGTGAAGATCAGCGGCATGAACATGAAGATCTTCGCCTGAATCGGATCCTGCGGCGCCGGATTCAGCCGCATCTGCAGGAACATCGTGATGCCCATGATGATCGGCCACAGTCCGATATTCACGATCCCCAGCGAGGTCGGTACATCCCAGGGCACCAACCCGAACAGGGTCAGCAGACCCAGCGGGTCGGGCGCGGAAAGATCCTTGATCCAGCCATAGAAAGCCGCGTGCCGCATCTCGATGGTCACGAAGATGACCTTGTAGAGCGCGAAGAAGACCGGAATCTGGATCAGCACCGGCAGACAGCCTGCCGCCGGGTTGACGCCCTCGCTACGGTACAGCCCCATCAACTCCTGGTTCATCCGTGCGCGGTCGTCGCCATGGCGCTCGCGCAGCTGCTGCATCTTGGGCTGCAACAGCTTCATCTTGTTCATGGCGCGATAGGACTTGTTCGCCAGCGGGTAGAACAGCAGCTTGATGATCACGGTCAGCGCCATGATCGCGAGGCCGAAATTGCCCAGATGCGTGTTCAGCCAGTCGAGCGCCAGGAACATCGGCTTGGTGAGGAAATAGAACCAGCCGAAATCCACGGCGAGGTCGAACCGGGCGACGCCCAGCGTCTCCTCGTAGCGGTCCAGCAGCTTCGCTTCCTTGGCGCCGGCGAACACCCGGCCGACGGACTCGACGGTCTCGCCCGGCGCCACCTGCCGCGCATCGCCCAGGTAATCGGCCTGATACTGATCGAAGCTGCCGCGCTTGCCCGCGACGAAGCTGGTGCGCACTTCGCTGCCCGCATCCGGCACCAGGGCGACCAGCCAGTATTTGTCGGTGATGCCGAGCCAGCCGCCGGTCGTGGGCTGGCGCACCACCTTCTCCTCGACCAGATCCTTGTACTTGATCTCTTTCAGCTTGCCGTCGAAGACGCCCAGCAGCCCCTCATGCAGGATGAAATAACCGTCCGTGTGCGGCGTGCCCGTGCGCGATACGAGCCCGTAAGGCGCGAGGCTGACCGCCGCGGCGCCGGCGTTTCGCACGCGCTGCGTCACCGTGATCATGAAATTGCGGTCGATGGCGAACTGCTTCTCGAACACCAGCCCCGCCCCGTTATCCCAGGTCAGCGTGACCGGCGTGTCCGGGGTCAGGCGCTGACCGTCCGCCTGCCACTGCGTGTTCGGGCCCGGCACGTTCACACCCTGCGCCAGCCAGCCATGATCGGCGTAATAGGGCTGCTCGGTGCCGGTCGGCCACAGCAACGCGATGTTCGGGCTGCCGCTATCGACGGTGGTGCGATAGTCCTTGAGCACGATGTCGTCGATCCGCCCGCCCTGCAGCGCGATGGAGCCGGACACGCGCGGCGTGTCGATGCGGATGCGGCCGCCGGTGGCCAGCACCGCCTCGCGCGTCTGCGCGGCGGCGGCGGCCGGTGCAGTCGGGGTGTGGGTGACGCCCAGCTGCGGCACCGCCTGTCCGTCCCCCAAGGCCGGCGGCGCGCCGGGCGCGGGCTGGGCTTCGGCGCCGGCCTGCTGCTCGGCCGCCCGCTCTGCCGCCAGCTTGCGCTCCGCCTGCGGGGCAGCGATCAGGAAGTTGTAGCCAAGCAGGATGACGATCGACAGCACGACCGCGAGGATGAGGTTCTTCTGTTCCATCATGACGTTGGTTCACCCGCACCGGGAATGCTGGAGGATTGCCGCCTGAGGGGTTGCGGCACCGGATCGTAGCCCGCCCCGCCCAGGGGATGGCAGCGCGACAGGCGACGCAGCGCCAGCCAGCTTCCCCGGACCGGACCGTGGACTTGAATGGCTTCGTCGGCATAGGCCGAGCAACTCGGCAGATAGCGGCACTGACCGGCGGCGAGCGGCGCCAGGAACAGCTGATAGCCGCGGATCGCGCCCCGCAACAGCCGGCTCGTCGCACTCTTCATGCCTGCGCTCTGCATCGATGCCGACTCCGTCAAGCCGTCCGGAATGCTGCGGCTCCTGCCGCGTTCAATCCGCACGCCATGTGCCGAGGCGTTTCAAGGCCCCTTCGAGATCCGCGAGGAGAGCCGGAAAAGGTCGCGTCAGCGTTGCCTGCCGGGCGATCACGACGTAATCGAACCCCGGCGCGGCGTGCAGAGGGATAACCGCCTGGACGGCGGCGCGCAAGCGCCGTCGCGCCCGGTTGCGGGCGACGGCGTTTCCGACCTTGCGGCTGGCGGTAAAACCGATACGCGGCGCAATCGCCGGCATTCCATCCATGGTCTCGCGCACCTGCAGCACAAGCCCCGGGGCAGCGGCCTTCCGCCGCCCCGCGGCCACGCGCAGGAACTCGGTCCGCCGCTTCAGTCGCTCGACGGCGGCGGGCATCGACCTAGGCGGAGAGCCGCTTGCGACCCTTCGCACGGCGGCGGGCAAGCACGGCACGACCGTTCTTGGTCGCCATGCGGGCGCGGAAGCCGTGGCGCCGCTTGCGGACGAGGCGGCTCGGTTGATAAGTGCGTTTCACGAAATCTCTCCCAACACGGGACTGGGTCGGGCGGGTGTATAGGGGCGGGGCGCCGCGCTGTCAATGCGCGTCGGGCTTTCCCGTCGTTCCGGAGGCGACAACCCGGCAAGGCCATGCCGGCCTGCGTTCCGTCCCCATTCCGGGGCCGGGGGTGACACATCCCGGCCGAAACCGCATAGTGATCCGCCCTG
>JBFWNZ010000061.1:0-14271 GCA_050250795.1 Alphaproteobacteria bacterium
GCGCAGACCGTCGTCCTGGTCGATGGAGACGAAGGGACGGAACAGTTCCGCCGCCCGCTTGCGGTAGCTGGCGGGAACATAGGCCGCCAGCCCCATGAGCTTGTACTCGTGCTCATGCGGCGTCAGGCCCATCAGGAAGGTGGTGATGGAATAGACGTTGCCGATGCTGTTTCCGGACTCGGTCGCGGAAACGCGCTGCATCGCAGCGCCCTGCCCAAGCTGGACCGTCGCGCATTCCCGGTCGCCGCCGCCGTCCAGGGTCAGCACGAGGTACGGCTTCGCATCGCTCTCCGCGAGCCCGAAATAGGCCGCGCCGGCATGGCAGTCGTGATGGCGGACGAAATCGTAGTCGTCCAGCGGCAGCGACAGCGACGGGCAATCCGCCATCACCATGTCGCGAACCCGCGCACGATCCGCCGCCTCGGAGGCGGTGCCGGCAAACCTGGAACGAAGAGCCATCCGCGCCAGCCACATTTGGTCGCGCAATTTCCGTATCGGCGACGGGGCGACCATCTTCCGATGGTAGCGGGAATGGAATTGCTGTTTGCCGAAGATCGACAATACAAGGTTGGCAACCGCCACCTTGTCGCAACCCCGCACGAAATCGGGAAAGTTCCGCTCGACATACTGTAGGGCGAGGTGCGGGAACCCCATCGTGTTCTTTTCGCGATTGAGCCGTTCTTCCTCAAGCGCGAAAATTACCTTGCCATTGTCGAGCAGACAGACGGATGGGCCGATGCCGATATTGATGCCGACAATTCTCATCCGGGGCACGAATTTGGCTGGGTTCCGAGAGGGCCTGTATAGGGGATGGGCCGGGGTGAGGCAAACCGTTTATCGCCGGGTTCCGCGTCCGGCCGGCATCCCGCAATGGCTAGGGGGGCACCGGGGATGTACACTGCCGCTCGTAACGATATCGGAACGGAGGGACGTATCATGGCAGGCAAGTTCGAACTGTACACGGACAAGGCAGGCGAGTTTCGCTTCCGCCTCAAGGCCTCGAACGGCCAGGTGATCCTGGCGAGCGAGGGCTACAAGCAGAAGGCGAGCGCGCAGAACGGCATCGATTCGGTGAGAAAGAACGCTCCGAACGACGCCAGCTATGAGCGCAAGGAGACCAAGGCCGGCGGGTACATGTTCAACCTGCTCGCCGCCAACAAGCAGGTCATCGGCACCAGCGAGAGCTATACGACCGCCGCCGCACGCGACAACGGCATCCGATCCGTCCAGACCAACGCACCCGGCGCAGCGCTCGACGACCAGACCGGCTGAACGCCCCGGCATTCCACCGGCCGAGTAAGGCGGCACGCGGCCGTCACCGTCATCAACCTGCAGGGCATCTGGCGGCGGCTGTTTCAGCACAAGTCGCGCTACAACGGCAACGGCCCCGCCATGGGCGGGGCCGTCGCGAAACTTGGTGGGCGCACCAGGACTCGAACCTGGGACCCGCCGATGAAGAGATTCTGGAATAAACACGGAACGATATGCAATCCCTTGCCTCGCCTCAATTCCTGCCGCAGGCATACCCGCCTCACCCCCAACGAACCCCTTCATGTCCACCCGTATCCCCGGAGGGTTCGCGGGGGACATCGTGGGACAACGCGACCGATCGGGGCCTGACTCAAACCAAACGGCCTCCGGCAAACCCAGGGCGATTCATCCATGCCCGGCGCGCCGCGGCGACTGATGAACGGATGCTGATGCCGCAGCGAACTGTCGCCGCAAGCCGGCTATCGGCGCTCCATGATCTTCTGGCCAATACTCTGCGCTATGATTCGGTATCCGTTTGCGTTGGGATGGCCGTCGAAGCCAGGATAGATATCACTCGAATCTGCGGCTTCCGCCAATGACGGAAGCAAATCGACGGTCTCCATGCGAGCCTCGGCAGCCGCATCCAAAATGGATTCTCGGACCGACTTCTCGGCTGCCCACAACATTTCGAAAGGACCGTTGCTCGCACCGGCCTCCCTTACCACTCTTTCATAGACGCTCTCTTTCGTAGGAATAACTGCAAGAACGCAGCGGCGACCCGATTCCCTGCACTTCCGCGCGATCTTTCTAATTATTTCTAATGTGATATTCAAACCAATTACATTCTCTGAATTCTTCTGCTGTATCGCCTCCAGGCGCACAGTCACGTCAAAACTCATTACCCTACCATCAGTCTCAATCTCATCCACGCCTTTATGGTCAATTCTTTTCAATCTGTCTGCCGTTCGGGGAAACAACAGTTTCATCATGTTGTAAGAGATGCTGTTACGATATAGGAATTCCCGGACGCCCCTCAGCATGTCATTACCCGTGCCATTTCCGACGCGCGGCAGCGATGGAACGGAATCTGGGCGTAATGGATCATCCTCTGGAAGTAATCCCGTATAGACAAATGCATCCCGAATATCATTTCCAAGATAGACCGCAAAAATGACGATCGATGGATCAAGTTCAGCTACATAATCATCCCACATCCGCTCGTATTGGATCGGCCCATACCCGCCAACGGCTAAATTATAGGTGGTCCGGTTTATCGTTCGAGACAGTTGAGAAGGCCAAGAGTTTCCGGAACTCGCATTGACCCCGTAAGTTTGAGAGTCTCCAATACAAACGATCTCAGCCTTGCCCGGCGTCCCGTGGTTCCGGAAGCCCCATGAATCCACCACGACCTCGGAGGCGACACGATGACCATAACGTGCATCCTGTTCAAGAGTGACGCCCAGAAAATCCACACCCATGCCTAAGCCACGGGCCAGAAGCTCACAGAGCACAAACGAAGTCGCGATGCTAAAACAAACCAGAATGGTGTTCTTCAAATTATCGCGCATGACAAATCAATGAACTGTATTGATAATTTCGATCATTATCCGTGCCGATTTAAACTTGGTAAAGGGGCGCCAAACCCGTCCCGTATGACGGCTGGATAGCCGCAGTTCCGGACAACCGGAAGGTAGAATGACACTGGCAATCGCGCCCGCCATGGCAATCCGCCAGCCTGATCGCCATCAACGGCAGCGGATGCGGCCCAATTCACGACGATGCAGGCACATTACTCCTGTTGCTCGTCTCGTACGGGTGCTTCCCGCCAACGAATCGGTCTGATCGGAACCTCAACCTGCCCATCTCGTCGTGGCAGGACGGCCGCTGCAGCGTGTTCCCACCGTCGGTGACCAGACGTGAGTGGGAGGATCGATTCGCCGGGCGGGTGACCCTGGAGAGGTTCGGCGAGGGACGCCTACGGTCTGCCGTCGTCATCGCCGACAATCGGGAGTATCCGAGGTCGCTTCCGGCGAGGCGCTGGCCGAGGTCCGGATTGCGGGCCGTGTCCACGGGATCCGCTGGGCGGCGTAGCCTCCATGGCGGGCCCCCGGCACACCGATGGGGCGCTTCGTCCGCGAGAAAGCAGGCAGCCGCCGGAGGACTTGCGGAGAACCGCCAAACGACAACGGCCCCGCCATGGGGCGGGGCCGTTGAGAAACTTGGTGGGCGCACCAGGACTCGAACCTGGGACCCGCTGATTAAGAGTCAGCTGCTCTACCAACTGAGCTATGCGCCCCCAGTGCCGACCGGAACACCTCCGGCCGCGGGAAGGCGTGCCGTATAGCAGAGGGCATTGGGGTTTGTCGAGCCTGCCGGGCACCCGTTTGCAGATCGCGTTTCAGCCGCCGGATTCGGTGCCGTGCCGCCCGAAGCGCACATCGCGGTGGATGTAGACATTCATCAGCAGGCCGAAGCAGACCAGCACCGTCAGCAGGGCCGTGCCGCCATAGGACACCAGCGGCAGCGGCACGCCCACGACGGGGATGACGCCCATCACCATCGCGATATTCACAAACACATAGAGGAAGAAGGTCGTCGTCACGCCCATGGCCGTCAGCCGCCCGAATGTGTTGCGCGCCCGCAAGGCGATGGCATAGCCGTAGACCAGCAGCAGCGCGAACAGCGCGATCAGCGCCAGCCCGCCCGCCAGCCCGAATTCCTCCGCCAGCATGGTGAAGATGAAATCGGTCTGTTTCTCGGGCAGGAAGTTCAGGTGGCTTTGCGTGCCCTGCATGTAGCCGCGTCCGAACAGACCGCCCGACCCCAGGGCGATCTTCGACTGCAGAATGTGATATCCGGCGCCCAGCGGGTCACGCTCCGGATCCAGGAAGGTCAGCACCCGCTGGCGCTGGTAATCGTGCATCGCCGCCCACATCACCGGCAGCGCGGCAAGCGCGGCCGTGCCCAGCGCGATGAACTTCCAGAGACGGACGCCGGCGACGAACAGAATGGCCAGGGTGCCGCTCAGCAGCATGACGGCGGTTCCGAGATCGGGCTGCCGCAGGACGAGGCCCACCGGCATCGCCGCCAGCAGCAGCGGCAGCAGGACATGGCGCGGACGCACCACCTCGTCATGCGTCAGGCCATGGAAATAGCGGGCCAGCGCGAGCACGAGGGCCACCTTCATCAGTTCCGAAGGCTGCAGCCGGAACAGGCCCAGATCGAGCCAGCGTTGTGCGCCCATGCCGATGTCGCCCGCGATCTCCACCGCAAGCAGCAGGGTCAGCGCGAAACCATAGGCGGCATAGGCATAGCGGTACCAGAACCGCAGGTCGCACAACGCCACGGTGAACATCAGCGCCAACCCGACGGCGAAGCGCAAGGCCTGCGGACCGGCCCAGGGCCAAAGGCTGCCGCTGGCCGCGGAATAGAGCATGGCCAGGCCGACGCCCGTGATGGCGCAGATCAGCAAGACCATGGTCCAGTTGATCTGCCACAGCTTCTGGCCGAGCGTCATGTCGACCGACTTGACCGCGTTGCGCATCACGGCCGCTCCGGACTTGGCGGTGCGCCTGCAAGGGCCTGCTGGGACAGCGGCTCTCCTTGCGCAACGGCCTGGCGGCGCTGCAGTTCGAGCAGAACGTCGCGCGCGATGGGCGCGGCCGTCGTCGAGCCGCTGCCGCCATGCTCGACCACCACGGAAACGACATAGCGCGGGGCGCTGATCGGCGCGCACCCGACGAACAGGGCGTGGTCGCGCTCGCGCCAGGGCCGGTCCTCGTTCTTCCGCACGCCCTTCTCGCGCTCGGCCATCGTAATCCGCCGCACCTGCGCCGTGCCCGTCTTGCCGCCCATGGCAAAACGCGCATCGTCGATCGCCGCGCGCCGGGCCGTACCGGACGGCGCGTTCACGACCTCGTCCAGCCCCTGCCGGAGGATGGCCTGCGCCTGCGCCGACAGGCCGATGGACGGAAACCGCGGTCCCGAGGATTCGCCGGGCTCCGAGGCGTCGGCGATGCGGGTCAGATGCGGCCGGACGGCGTAACCGCCATTGACCGCACGCGCCGTCATGACCGCGAGTTGCAGCGGCGTCGTCAGCACATAGCCCTGGCCGATGCTGGCGACCAGGGTCTCGCCGCGCTGCCAGGGCACGCCCAGCACGCGCCGCTTCCATTCCCGCGTGGGAATCAGCCCCTTCGCCTCTCCCGGCAGATCGATGCCCAGCTCCGTGCCCAGCCCCAGCCGCTGCGCCATCTCGGCGATGCGGTCGATTCCCAGCCGCTGCGCCAGTTCGTAGAAATAGACGTCGCAGGATTCCCGCATGGCGTCGATCAACGCCACATGCCCATGGCCGTGCTTCTTCCAGCAGTGGAACCGCTGATCGCCGAAATCGATATGACCGGCGCAGAAAGCTCGGAAATCCGGCGAGACCCCCTGCTCCAGCGCCGCAAGCGCCACCGCGATCTTGAACACGGACCCCGGCGCATACTGGCCGGCAACCGCCTTGTTCGTCAGCGGCGCATCCGGGTTGTCCATCAACGCCCGCCACTCCCGCGAGGTCAGGCCCTCGTTGAAGGCGTTCGGGTCGAAGCTGGGCACCGAGGCCATCACCAGCACATCGCCGTTATGCGCATCCATTGCCACCACGGCGGCCGCGCGCTCGGGCGCGATGCGCTCGAAGGTGTATTGCTGGAGTTCCATGTCCAGGGTCAGCGTCACCGGGCGTCCCGGCTGTCCCTCCTGGCGGCGCAGCTCGCGGATGACCCGGCCCAGCGCGTTCACCTCGACCTGGCTGTTGCCGGCCGTGCCGCGCAGGGTCAGGTCGTGCTGCTTCTCGATCCCGCTCTTGCCGATCCGGAAACCCGGCAACTCCAGCACCGGATCGCCGTCCATCTCCGACTCGGAGACCGCAGCGACATAGCCCAGCACATGCGCCGCCGCGAACTGATAGGGATAGGCGCGGGTCTGCCCCACATCGATGGTGATGCCGGGCAGGTCGGGCGAGTTCACCTCGACCCGACTCACTTCCTCCCAGGTCAGGTTCTCCTTGACCGTGATCGGCACGAAGGCGCGCTTGCGCTTGGCCTCGCGCATGACCCGCCGGCGCATACCCTCGGGCAGCGGCAGCATCTGCTCCAGGCGTTCCAGCGTTGCGTCGAGATCCTCCGCCTGCTCCGGCACGACGAGGACGCGGTAGTTCTGGACGTTGACCGCCATCGGAATGCCGTTGCGGTCGACGATATGCCCGCGCGGCGGCGGCAGCAGGCGCAGATTGATGCGGTTCTCGTCGGCGAGCGTGCGATAGCGTTCGGCCTCGTGGACCTGGAGATAATAGAGCCGCCCGCCCAGCGCCCCCAGCAGAACCAGCTTGCCGATTCCCAGCATCGCCACCCGGCGGGTGACGAGTTTGGAGTGGAGCTTTTCCTCCCTCATGGCGCCTCGCCGCGCGCCAGCGCCCGGTGCGTCTGGACCAGCACCCAGGCCATGAGGGGATAGAGAACGACCGTCAGCACGAACTGCATCGCCACCGGCTCGGGCATCAGGAAGTCGCCGGCCAGGATCGACATCGTCAGCCAGTGTGCGAAGGCGACGGCCGCGGCGATCATCGTGAAGCCGGCCCAGATGAGCCCGAACGGCTTGCCGTTGAAGATTCGCCGCTGCGAGACGGCAATGCCATAGGCCAGCAGAAGCAGAAGCGCATTCATGCCCACCGGAGCTCCGGACAGCATGTCCTGAAACAAGCCGATTCCGAAGATCACCGGCGCCGGCAGCAGGCCGGGGCGCGAGAGGGTCCAGTAATAGACGCTCATCAGCGCCAGCCCGGGCGACACTGCGGCGTAATCCGGCAAGGGCATCGGAATCTGCATCAGGACGACAAGCATGACCGTCATCAGCGACGGCGTGATCAGCCGCGCAACGTGATCCAGACGCTGCCAGACGGTACCGTTCATACCTGCCGCACTTCCTCACCGGCCCCGATGCGGGACAGCGCTAATCCCGCAGCGTCTCGTCCGCCGGTTCCTGCTCCGTCAACACGCCTTCGCGACCGAAATCCATGAGACGGACATGCTCGACCCGCTGCCAGTCGGCAAAGGGCGCGACCCGCACGCCGGACTCGCCGATCGATGCCACGACCCCGACCGGCAATCCCGGCGGGAAGACCCCGCCATGGCCGGAGGTCACGATCCGGTCGCCCTGCCGGGCGTTGCTGTTCGCGCCCAGATAGATCAGCCGCGGCCGGTGCGAGTTGTCCCCCGCCAGGATCGCGCGCTCGCGGGTGGACTCGATCACCACGGGAATACGGCTGTTCAGGTCGGTCACAAGCAGAACCCGCGCCGACCGTTCGCCGACCTCGGCGACACGGCCCAGCAGCCCTGCACCCGTCAGTGCCGCCTGCCCTTTGCGCACGCCGCCCTGCCGGCCGACATTGACCAGCAGGCTGCGCACGAAGGCGCCGCCGGCATCGCCGATGACCCGCGCCGAGATCGTCGTTGCCGGTTCGTCGGGCGCATAATTCAGCAGGTTCCGCAACTGACCGTTCTCGGCCATCAGCACCCGCGCCGCCGACTGCCATTGCCGCAACTGGGCATTCTCGGCGCGCAGGGTCTCAACCTCTTCGCGCAGCTGGGTCAGGCTCTGCACTTCCTCGACCAGATCGGCGACCGTGGCGGCCGGACGCGACAATGCGTCGAGGATCGGCGCGAAACTGTCGGCCACCACCATGCGCGTGCGTTCGAAGATGTGGGGGTCGGCCTTGCCGACCAGCATCACGCCGATGGCCATGCCCACCAGCATCAGATAGACGAACCGTGTCGTCAGGAGGCGCAGTGGCGCCGCAAGGCGCGATGCCGTGCCCGCTCTCTGCTTCACCGCGTACGCCCCCTTCCCCCTTGCCGCCGCCTTACTTCAGAAAACGCGGCACAACGGTCTGTCCGTGTCCGTCCCTTCGCAATGCCTCAATACATGCTGATCAGCACGTTCTTGAGGGTCTTCATCTCCTCAAGGCACCGCCCGGTTCCCAACGCGACGCAGGACAGCGGATCGTCCGCGATCGACACCGGCAGGCCGGTCGAATGCCGCAGCACGAAATCCAGATTGCCCAGCAGCGCGCCGCCGCCGGTCAGCACGATACCCTTGTCGACGATATCCGCCGCCAATTCGGGCGCCGAATGCTCCAGCGCCACCTTGACCGCCTCGACGATGGCGCCGACCGGCTCGGCCAGGCTCTCGGCGATCTGCCGCTCGCTGATGACCAGTTCCTTCGGCACGCCGTTCATCAGGTCGCGGCCCTTGATCTCCATCACCCGGCCATCGCCGTCTTCCGGCGGACAGGCCGAACCGATGGCCTTCTTGATCCGCTCCGCGCTGCTCTCGCCGACCAGGACGTTATGGTTGCGGCGGATATAGGCGATGATCGCCTCATCCATCTTGTCGCCGCCGACGCGTACCGACCGCGAATAGACGATGCCGCCCAGCGACAGCACCGCGACCTCGGTCGTGCCGCCGCCGATATCGACAACCATCGAGCCCGTCGGCTCGGTCACCGGCAGCCCGGCGCCGATGGCCGCCGCCATCGGCTCTTCGATCAGGAACACGCGCCGCGCGCCCGCCGCCTCCGCCGATTCCTGGATGGCGCGCCGCTCCACCGCCGTGGACCCGGACGGGACGCAGACGATGACCTGGGGGCTCGCGAAGCTGCGGCGGTTATGCACCTTGCGGATGAAATGCTTGATCATCTCTTCCGCGACTTCGAAATCCGCGATCACACCGTCGCGCAAGGGACGGATCGCCATGATGTTGCCGGGCGTGCGTCCCAGCATCATCTTGGCCTCGTCGCCGACCGCCAGAACCTGCTTCTTGCCCTTCACATCGGCGATGGCGACCACCGAAGGCTCGTTCAGGACGATGCCGCGTCCCTTCACGTAGACCAGCGTGTTGGCCGTGCCGAGGTCGATCGCCATGTCGGCGGACAGCATGCCGAGAAGTCGTGAGAACATGAGGTTCGCTTAACCCTGCGTTTCCAGCGTCCGACCGATCCTGCCGCCCATATCCTGGCCGGCCAGCCTGATTCGGCCAACAATATCAGGCTGCTCCGCGATAAGCACGCAATTGCTCCGCGGCCGCACCTCGTTCCGTCGTGTCATCCGGATCGTGCGCGCTCCGTCACCTCCGGCCCGGCCCTTCCGCAACTCGCCTTCCGCGTCGGAAACATCCTGACAGGCCAATGCGTAATGGGTCGGACTATAGAGCAGAGGATGAAGTCGCGGAAAGTGCCTAGCAAGCGGGCAGCCAACTTTCTTTGCACCGCATCCGGAACCAAGAAGGCCGGTGCGTTTCCGCACCGGCCTTTTTGAGCCTTAGTTCTTCGTCTTGTCGACCAGCGCGTTCTTCTGAATCCAGGGCATCATGGCGCGCAGCCGCTGCCCCACCTGCTCCACCGAATGCTCGGCGCCGCGGCGGCGCATCGCCTTGAAGCTGGGCTGACCGACCTGGCATTCGGTCATCCATTCCTGGACGAACTTGCCGGACTGGATCTCGCCCAGGATCTCCTTCATCCGCTCCTTCACGCTGGGGTCGATCACCCGCGGGCCGCGCGAATAGTCGCCGTACTCGGCCGTGTTCGACACCGAATAGCGCATGTTGGCGATGCCGCCTTCATAGATCAGGTCGACGATCAGCTTCACCTCGTGCAGGCATTCGAAATACGCCATCTCCGGCGCATAGCCCGCTTCGACCAGCGTCTCGTAACCGGCCATGATCAGCGCCGACAGGCCGCCGCACAGCACGGTCTGCTCGCCGAACAGGTCGGTCTCGCATTCCTCGCGGAAGGTCGTCTCGATCAGGCCCGCACGGCCGCCGCCGATCGCTGCGCCGTAGGACAGCGCGACATCGTGGCAATTGCCGGTCTTGTCCTGATGCACCGCCAGCAGCGCCGGCACGCCCGCGCCGCGCTGGTACTCGGAACGCACGGTGTGGCCCGGGCCCTTCGGCGCGATCATGAAGACGTCGATGTCGTCGCGCGGCTCGATCAGGTTGAAATGCACGTTCAGGCCATGGGCGAAAGCCAGAGCCGCACCCGGCTGCATGTTCGGCGCCAGATCGTTCTGGTACAGCGCGCGCTGCCCCTCGTCCGGCGTCAGCACCATCACGACATCCGCCCACTTCGCCGCCTCGGCCGGGGTCAGCACCTCGAAGCCGGCGCCCTGGGCCTTCTTCGCGCTGCCCGATCCGGGCTTCAGGGCGATCTTTACCTGGGCGACGCCGCTGTCGCGCAGGTTCATGGCATGGGCGTGGCCCTGGCTGCCATAGCCGACGATGGCCACTTTCTTGCCCTTGATCAGGTTCACATCGGCGTCGCGATCGTAATACACGCGCATGCGGGTTCTCCCTTGCTGGCTCGATGGGGCCGGCCGGCGTCCTCGCCGGTTCCGGGCGCATCCGCTGCGACGCCATCGCCACAACGGCCCGGCGGCCCGTCCGTATGGGTTCCTTCGGTTCGCTCGGGCGAACGCAGCAGGTTCTATAGGCGGAATCGCGGGGTGAAACAATGGCCGATGCACCGCAGCCGGAAACCTTCCCTACAAACTGTGGACGCCGCACGCGCGCTGCCGCACAGTCCGGCCCGCGACCGACCCCGAACGCAGGAGACCGCCGCCTTGCCGGTCGACTTCTACGGCCAGCCGCCCGCCGATGCGATGCCGCCCCAGATGGCGCTGCTCGCGGCGTTCTGCCACGCCCGCGGCCACGGCTTCCGTATCGAGGACGAGTTCTCCAAGGCGCTGGCGCGGGTGGAGCGCGGCGGCCGGTCCTTCCTGGCCGGCGCGCATCTCGTGCCCTTCTATCCGCTCAACCCGGCACACCTCGCCGCCATCGCCCGGGACAAGGCCCATACGGCCGACATCCTGGCGCGCGGCGGCCTGGGCGTGCCGCGCGGGCAGGCCTTCTTCGTCGACCGGCGCACGCGTTACCTGCGCCCCGCCGGACGCGAGATCGCCGATGCCCTCGCCTATGCGCGGCGCGAGAGGTTTCCGCTGTTCGTGAAGCCCAATTCGGGCTCGCAGGGCGCGCTGGCCGAGACCGTCCACGACGAGGCAGAACTACTGGACCAGTTGCTGGCAATCCGCGAGCGCGACCATATGGCGCTGGTGCAGGAGGTCATCGACGAGCCCGAATACCGCGTCTTCGTTGTCGGCGGCGCGGTCGCCTTCACCTATCGCCGCTCGCCGCCCGCCCTGGTCGGCAACGGACGCGAAAGCGTGCGCGGCCTGCTGGCGCGGCACAACGACGCGACCGCCGAGCGGGTGGAAAGCCGCGTCGCGGCGGACTCGCCCTATCTGCGCCGGGCGCTGGCACGGGCCGGCTGGACCCTGGACACGGTTCCGGAACCCGGCATCCGCCTGCGCCTGTCGCAACGCAGCAACCTCGCCGGCGGCGGCGCGCTCGCGGATTACAGCGAGGCCCCGCCGCCCGCCCTGTCCCAATGGGTCGCGAGGCTGCTCGGCCTGATGCCGCTGGCGGTGTGCGGCATCGACCTGTTCGCCCCGGACGGTCTCGACCGCCCCGACCGGTTCCGGGTCATCGAGGTCAACAGCAACCCCTCGCTGCTGGGGTTGCTGGCAAGCGGCCGCGAGGCCGCCTGCTTCGCGATCCTCGACCGGGTCTGCGCCCTGTATTTCGGGGACTAGACCTGGAGGGCCTTGGCGCCGCGCGAGATGGCGGTGACGCCGCTGCGCACCACCTCGGTCACACCCAGCGAGCGCATCAGGTCGATGAAGGCGCTGACCTTGTCGGACGATCCGGTCAGCGAATAGGTGAAGGAATCGCGGGTGGTATCGACCACCTCGGCCTTGAAAACCTCCGCGATGCGCAGCGATTCCCGCCGCTCATGCGACTGCGACTTGGCCAGCACCTTCACCAGCGCAAGCTCGCGCTCGACCATCCGCCCCTCCAGCGTCAGGTCGTGGACCTCGCGCACCGGCACAAGGCGGCTCAACTGGTTCTTGATCTGCTCGATGATCATGGGCGTGCCCGAGGTCACGATGCTGATGCGCGACATCGCATCGCCCTCGCTGACCGCGGCCACCGTCAGGCTTTCGATATTATAGCCCCGGCCCGAGAACAGGCCGATCACACGGGCGAGGACGCCCGGCTCGTTGGCCACGATCACCGCCAGGGTGTGACGTTCCACGCGCTCTTCGCGATGGTCCAGGAAATAGGCCGAGGGGGGCTGTGAACTGCCCTTGGCCGACTGCTTCTTGCCGCTCATCTCTCGTCATCCTTGCAGGCGCCGCGCGCAGCGCCGCTCCGTCGGGGAAGCGGGCTGCGCCACGGCGGAAAAACGCACCGCCGGACCGGCGTGCCTCAGACCAGCACCATTCCGTTCTCGGACACCGTCTGCTCGCCCTTCGCACGGCCCTCGGCCGCACCCAGCAGCATCTCGTTATGCGCCGAGCCGGAGGGGATCATCGGGAAGCAGCTTTCCAGCTTGTCGACGGCGACGTCGACGATGACCGGACGGTCGATGGCGATCATCTCTTCGATCACGCCGTCGATCTCCTCCGGCTTGGTCGCGCGCAGGCCGACCGCATGGAAGCTTTCGGCCAGCTTCACGAAATCCGGCAGCGCGGTCATGTAGCTTTCGGAATAGCGGCCACCATGCAGCAGTTCCTGCCACTGGCGCACCATGCCCATATACTCGTTGTTCAGGATGAACACCTTCACCGGCAGCTTGTGCTGCACGGCCGTGGACAGTTCCTGGATGTTCATCAGGATCGAGGCCTCGCCGGCCACGTCGATCACCAGCTTCTCGGGATGGCCGACCTGTACGCCGATGGCGGCCGGCAGGCCGTAGCCCATGGTTCCGAGCCCGCCCGAGGTCATCCAGTGATAGGGCTTCTCGAACTTCATGAACTGGGCCGCCCACATCTGGTGCTGGCCCACCTCGGTCGTGATGAAGGTGTCGCGGTCGCGGGTGAGCGCGTTCAGCCGCTCCAGGGCGTATTGCGGTTTGATGACCTTGTCGTCGCGGCGATAGGCGAGGCTGTTGACGCCGCGCCAGGTGTCGATCTGCTTCCACCACTGGGCCAGCGCCTTGGGGCTCGGCTTCTTCCCATGCGCCTTCCACAGCCGCGCGATCTCGCCGATCACGTTGCCGACATCGCCGACGATGGGCACGTCGATCCGGACATTCTTGTTGATCGATGACGGATCGATGTCGATGTGGATCTTCTTCGCATGGGGCGCGAAGGCGTCCAGCCTGCCCGTCACCCGGTCGTCGAAGCGGGCGCCGACCGCGACCATCACGTCGCAGTCATGCATGGCCATGTTCGCCTCGTACAGGCCATGCATGCCCAGCATGCCCAGGAACTGCGGGTCGCTGGCCGGCAGCGCGCCCAGCCCCATCAGGGTCAGCGTGCAGGGAAAGCCCGTCTCGCGAACCAGCGCGGCGAAGGCTGCGCAGGCCTCGGGCCCGGAATTGATGATGCCGCCGCCGCCGTAGAAGATCGGCCGCTTGGCGTTCGCCATCAGTTCCACCGCCTGGGCGATGGCACCGTCATCGCCCTTCACCTGGGGGTGATAGGTGCGATGGACCACCTCGTCCGGCCCGACATAGGGGGCGGGCGCGAACTGGATATCCTTGGGCAGGTCGATCACCACCGGCCCCGGCCGGCCCGTCCGCGCGACATAGAATGCCTCATGCATCGTGCGCGCGAGCGCGGCGGAGTCCTTCACCAGATAGTTATGCTTGGTGCAGGGCCGCGTGATCCCGGTGGTGTCGCATTCCTGAAAGGCGTCGTTGCCGATCAGATGCGTCGGCACCTGCCCGGTCAGACAGACGACCGGCACCGAATCCATCAACGCATCGGTCAGGCCGGTCACGGCATTGGTCGCACCGGGCCCCGAGGTAACGAGCACCACGCCGACCTTGCCGGTCGAGCGCGCGTAGCCTTCGGCCGCATGCACCGCACCCTGCTCGTGTCGCACCAGGATGTGGCGCAGCCGGTTCTGCTTGAAGATCTC
>JBFWNZ010000062.1:0-14155 GCA_050250795.1 Alphaproteobacteria bacterium
GCCCGATCCGTCCTCACGAAACAGGCGCATTGTCGGATACCAGGGCGTCGTTTCGGTTCCGAGCCCCCACCGCCAGTCGGGCATATGGGGCAGCAGCAACCAGACCGGACGGCCAAGCGCACCCGCTAGGTGGGCGACCGACGTATCGACCGCGATCAGCAGGTCGAGCGCAGCAAGCGCGGACGCCGTATCGTACATATCGGACAGCGACGCTCCCAGATCGACGACGGGAAAGGCAGCCTTTTGCGCAGCAGCCGGCCCCTTCTGCAGGCTGTACAGGGCGACCCCCGGTATCCCGGCAAGGGGTGCGAACTCCGCCAGCGCGCGGCTTCGTTCTCGGTCCCGGGAATGGCGCGGATTGCCCGCCCAGACCAGCCCCACGCGCCGACGGGCCGCGCCGCCCGGAAGAGACATCGCCTCGGGCACCGGCAGATAGGGCACCTGTGACGCCGGGGCCGCATCGAAGACAAGGGGCAGGCTCATCAAAGGTATCTGCAATTCATAGCCGTCGTCGGGCACATGCTCGGCCACCGCCGACACGCCCGGAACCCCGGCGGCCAGCCGGTGCAAGGCCGCACCGCACTGCACCGTCACCCGCCCGCCGCGCGCCGCCACCATCGGCGCATAGCGCAGGAACTGCAGCGCATCGCCCAAGCCCTGCTCCGCCCAGAGCAGGATGCGCCGGCCCAGCAGCGGTTCGCCCTGCCAGCGCGGACCGGTATAGCGCCGGGTATAGTCCGGCCCCCGAAGCCGCCATTCATGTTCGCGGAACCCTTCGATCAGGTCGCCTTCGAGCAGCAGCAGGTGCGCAAGGTTCACATGCGCCTCGGCGTAATCCGGGTCCAGCGCCAGGACGTGCTCGAAGGCCGCTCGTCCTCCTTCTCGATCTCCGGCAAGCACAAGCGCAACACCGAAGCTGTTGACCCATTCCGTCCGGCCGGTATCGGAGGCGACCAGCCGGCGCAGCAGATCGAGCGCGGCATTCAACTCGCCCAGCGGCAGCAACGCACGCGCCAGATCGTGTTGGGCTTCACGGTCCGCGGGATCGTAAAGCAGGGCCTTGCGCAGCATGCCCGCCGCCTCGTCGAAGCGGCGCTGGTCGAAGAGGGTCCGACCGAGATTGGCATAGAGACCGGCATTGGTCGGATCGCGCAGCAGCGCATCCTCAAAGGCCGAACAGGCGCCATCGTGGTCGCGCAAGGCACGGCGGACCACGCCAAGATTGTTCCTGTACCGGATGCTATCGGGATCGAGCGCAACGGCGCGTTCGATCAAATCGCAGGCTTCCGCATGCCGGCCAAGCCGATGCGATTCGATCCCCTGCGCGTGCAATGCCTCTGCCTCGGCAGAGCCCGACACGCGTTCAGCCTCGCCGCAAGGGCTGCCCGGTGAGGAGAGCCACGCCCTGTTCGGATACCTGGCCCAGGGGCGGCCGCCGCCCACCGAACTCCACCTCCTCGACCGGACGCTTGCGGACCACGAGCTCGATCCCCGCCTCGCCGAC
This sequence comes from Alphaproteobacteria bacterium, assembly GCA_050250795.1. Taxonomy (GTDB): domain Bacteria; phylum Pseudomonadota; class Alphaproteobacteria; order UBA8366; family UBA8366; genus JBFWNZ01. The sequence goes on from JBFWNZ010000062.1 coordinate 1,505, forward strand.
CGGGGTCTGCGTCTGATCGAAGCGCGGCAATGCAAAGCGATAGCTTGCCGTCAGAAGTTCCAGCTTCTGAACATCCGCCTGGGGACCCAATGTGCGGATCAGATCGAGCAGGTTCTGCGAGCGCGGACTCCAGCTCTGGTCCTTCAGGATCGTGAAGGTCCATTTATGATCCTGGTTCCAGGTGCTGGGAAACACCGCCTGTTCGTAGAGATCCTCGTCCGGCACGGTCACGATGAGATGGCCGCGCGGCTTCACCAGCCGGAACCAGTTGCGCAGCCCCTCTCCCGGATCGTTCAGATGCTCCAGGCAATGGCTGGAATGCACGAAGTCGTAACTGTCATTCGGCACGCCATGCATGAACTGGGCATCGCCGTCGCCCTGATCCCAGACCCGCACGATGCCCATGCGCGGGAACAGTTCCTCATACAAGGCCAGGGGATCGGGCGCGCCGCCGATATCGATCCCGTCGCCGACGAAATAGCGGTTGGCGAAGTTCGGCTCGCCAAGGCGCCGCATGATCGATTTACTGCATTCCCGCATGCCCGGTCCCTCTTCGCGCAATCGGACCAACCTAGCACAGGCGCCGAGGCTTACCACCGTTGCGGCCAGCGGCCGCGCGCGATGGAGACGCCAAGCCGGCCCGCGATATCCTGTCGCACCCCCGCAACCCATTTCGCACCTGCGAGAACAATGGCGCCCAGATTCCATTTATGCACATTTATTGGGCAATCGCTCTGACGGCCTTTCGGCCAAACGAGAGCAGCAACCAATGCATGTGAAATATAAAACATTGATCTATATTTAAAGTAAATTCGTATTATATTTATATTTATTGATCAATACCCATCTTATCTGTCTGATATGGCAATTTTTATCACGCTAAAAGAATATATATTTTCCCGTACTATATTTAGAGCAATGCGGAAATCTACAGGGCCCGGCCTGCATACGTATTCGCGGCGCTTGTATTCGCTTGAAAAGAAACCAACTTAGAGCGCGCGCGAACGACACGCCTCGTTCGCCCCTCGCCGGCAAAGAAGCGCTCGGGCTTTCCGCCGGTTGTACAGTCGGCGTATGATGTTCTCGGAGTACCGACGCTGAGCCGGTGGCTCAGTGGCATACATATGTCGGACGGCGCCAGACCGTTGCCACGAATGGAACCCATCAGGAATGCGTAAACCGGGAACGCTGTTGCTCGCGGGAATGCTCGCGCTCAACATCGCGATGTGGCTTGCCCTCACCCATGCCGCCAACGCACCCAGTTGGACCGGCTTGATCAAAGGCCTGTCCGTCAGCCCATACGGGCGGAACGACGACCCGCAGATCGGCCGCCACCCTACGTTGCAGGAAGTGACGCGGGACATGGATGTCCTGGGCACTGTGACGAAGCGCATCCGTACCTATTCGGTCGAAGGCGTGCTGTCCGAAATTCCCGCGCTGGCCGAAGAGCGCGGCATCACGGTGGCACTGGGCGCCTGGGTCGATACCGACCACGTCCGCAACCGGCGCGAGGTCGCGACGGCCATCGATCTCGCGCGCCAGTCGCCCGCGGTCAACCGCGTGCTTGTGGGCAACGAGGCTTTGCTTCGCGAAGATATCAGCGTTCCGGACCTGATCTTCCTGATCAAGCGTGCCAAGGAAGCGGCGGGCAAACCGGTCAGCACAGCAGAACCCTGGCATGTCTGGCTCGACCATCCCGAACTGGCTGCCGCGGTGGATTTCATCGGCCTGCATATCCTGCCTTACTGGGAAGGCGTGCCGGTCAACGAAGCCGTCAAGCATGTGAAACGGCGCATCCGCGAGATCAAGGAAGCCTATCCCGAAAAGCCCGTCGTCCTGACCGAGGTCGGCTGGCCGAGCGATGGCCGCAAGATCGCCGTGGCCGAAGCGACCCGCGTCAACCAGGCGCAGTTCCTGCGTGAGTTTCTGAACGTCGCGGCCGAGGAAGGCATCGACTATTACCTGATGGAAGCTTTCGACCAGCCCTGGAAGGTCGAGGCGGAAGGTACGGCCGGTGCCTATTGGGGCATTTTCAACGCCGCCCGAGAGCCGAAATTCGCCATGAGCGGCCAGGTCAAGAACCTGCCGCAATGGGCCACCTGGGCCGCCCTGGGCGCCGTAGTCGTCAGCTTGCTGGTCGCATTGTTCCTGCGCCAGGTCCGCGGCCTGCGCAACATGGGCTGGATATTCATGTTCTCATCCGCCCAGGTTGTGTCGTCGATGCTGGCCTGGGCGATCGCCGTCGGTTCGTTCAAGTATCTCTCGACATGGGGCGTCGTGGTCTGGATCGTGCTGATGGGCGCCCAGATCGTGTTGATGCTCGTGCTGATTTCCGACAGTTTCGAGATCGCCGAAGTGGTCTGGGGCCGGCATCGCGCGCACCGGCCGATCCGCAAGGTGCGGCCCGACCGGCTGCCGATGGTCTCGATCCACATCCCCTGCTACAACGAGCCGCCGGACATGGTGTGCGACACGCTGCGCGCGCTCGCCAATCTGGATTATCCGAATTTCGAGGTCATCGTCGTCGACAACAATACGAAGGACGATGCCGTCTGGAAGCCGGTGGAACGGTTCTGCGAGGAACTGGGTCCGCGCTTCCGTTTCTATCATCTGCCGAAATGGCCGGGCTTCAAGGCCGGGGCCTTGAACTTCGCGCTCAAGGAAACGACTCCCGAAGCCTCGGTCATCGCCGTGATCGACAGCGACTACATGGTCGCGCCGAACTGGCTCAAGGCGCTGGTGCCCTATTTCCAGCGTCCCAAGGTCGCCATCGTGCAGGCGCCGCAGGATTATCGCGACGGGCACGAATCGCCGCTTAAGGAAGCATGCTTCTGGGAATATGCCGGCTTCTTCAAGATCGGCATGGTCCAGCGCGACCGGCGCAATGCCATCATCCAGCACGGCACCATGACGATGGTGCGCCGCACGGCCCTGGAGAAGGTCGGCGGCTGGGCCGAATGGTGCATCACCGAGGATGCGGAACTGGGCCTGCGCCTGTTCGAGGAAGGCTGGCAGGCGATCTATGTCGCCGAGAGCTTCGGCAAGGGGCTGATGCCGGACACCTTCGACGCCTACCGGAAGCAGCGCTTCCGCTGGGCCTATGGCGCCATCCAGATCCTGAAGCGGCATTGGACGGAACTGCTGTTCGGCCGCCGTCTTACCTTCGGCCAGCGCTATCACTTCATCGCCGGCTGGCTGCCCTGGATCGCCGATGGGCTGACCCTTCCCTTCACGGCGGTCGCCATCGCCTGGACGGCCGCGCTTATCGTCATCCCCCGCTGGGTGGATTTTCCGATCGCCATCTTCGTCGTGCCCACGATCGGCTTCTTCATGTTCCGCGTCATGCATTCGCTGACGCTGTACAAGGCGCATGTGAATTGCCCGCTACGCGAACGCCTGCTCGCGCTGCTTGCGGGCCTCTCCCTGACCTACACCATCGGCAAGGCCGTGCTGGCGGGGATATTCACCTCGGGCCGGCCGTTCCTGCGGACACCGAAATGTGCCGACCGGGCGCCCCTGATCCAGGCCCTGGCGATGGTTCAGGAAGAAACCGCGATCACGCTTCTGCTGTGGAGCGGAATCGTCGGCGTCCTCATCGTAAACGGGCCCACCCACACCAGCGCCCTGCTCTGGTCGACGGTTCTGTTCGCGCAGTCGCTGCCGCATATCGCCGCGATCGCCATGGCCCTGCTGAGCGTCGCACCGAACCGGGAAACCCAGCCTGCGGTTCCGGACACCGCTGCCAGCCATTCCGAAGCCGGGGTTCCCCAGACGGCTTCGTGATGGACGGCACACCGATCTTGTGATCCTCTCTCGACGCCGCAGAAGGCTACCCTTCCGCGGCGTCGAAGCTTCCGGAGCCACCGATGCGCCCTATCGTCTGTCCTCTCGTCTCTGTCGGCGCGGCAACGTCGCTCGTCGCCACCTGCGGGGGAACGCTGATCCTGTTCGCCCACTACTTTCTGTTCAAGTTCGGAGCGGCCTTGCTGGAGACGATCGGCATTCTGGGATCCGGCTGGGCGATCGGCCATGCCTTGCTGCTGATGGAGATCGCTGCGGGTATCGCCGCACCGGTCATCCTGGCCATCAGCGTCTGGTTCTTTCGTTCCGCATTGCAGGTCGAACGATCGATGGCTGTCCTGCCTCCGCTCTAGTTCACGAGGTCAATCCCGCCAGAACCCGGGATCGAGCAGTACCAGCAGGGTGAAAAGTTCGAGACGGCCCAGCAGCATAGCAGCCGACAGCACCCATTTCGCCGCATCGGACAGCATGGAGAAGTTGCCGGCGGGGCCGATGATGTCGCCCAGTCCCGGACCAACATTCCCGATGGCCGTCGCCGCGGCGCTGAAACTCGTCACCAGATCGTATCCCATTCCGGCAAGCACGACGGTGATGAACGCCACGGTCATGAAATAGGCGGCGAGGAACGCCAGTACCGATGGCGGGATGTCCTCGGGCAGCGGTTCGCCTGCATAAGAGATCACGACGACGCGATGCGGCCAGGACAACCGGCGCAGATGCGCGCGTGCGACCCGCCACAGTATCTGGAAACGGAATATCTTCACTGCGCCCGACGTCGATCCGGTACAGCCGCCGACGAAGGTCAGCATCAGGAAGATCGCCGCGGCGAACGGTCCCCACAGGATGTAGTTCTCGCTCGCAAAACCCGTCGTCGTGATGATCGAAACGGCGTTGAACGCCGCCGCTCGCAGGGCGTCGCCGAAGCTGCGGTCCTGCGTGAAGGTCAGCCAGAGCGCCAAGACCACGCAGATGACCAAGGCGAAGATCGCGAACGCCCGGACCTGGGTATGACGCCAAAGCACCTGCGGATGCCCGCGCAGCGTCCGGACATAGACCACGAAGGGAATTGCGCCAGCCGCCATGAACAGCACGGCCGTCCACTCGATCACCGGGTTCTGGAAATATCCGAAGGACGCATCATGGGTCGAGAACCCGCCCGTCGATACGGTCGTCATCGCATGGCACAGGGCGTCGAACAGCGTCATGCCCGCTGCCCAGTAGCCTGCGATGCACAACAATGTCAGCGCCATGTAGATCAAGCCGATCAAGGCGACCAGTTGGACCGGTCGCGGCACGACCCGCTCCTTGCGATCCGTCGAGCTTTCCGTCTGGAACAGCTGCATTCCGCCGACCCGCAGGAACGGCAGCATGATGATCGCCATGAAGACGATTCCGATTCCGCCCACCCAATGCAGTAGCGACCGCCACAGCAGCATGCCGGGCGGCAGGCCATCGAGACCGTTAAGCACGGTGGCCCCCGTCGTCGTCAGGCCCGAGATCGCCTCGAAAAAAGCGTCGGCATAGTTCAGCTCCTGCTCCAGGAACAGGAAGGGCAAGGCCGAGAAGGCCGAAAGCATCGCCCACGCCGCGCTGGTCAGAACGAAGCTTTGACGCAGATTGAACCGGGCGAGGTTGCGACTGTGCGTGGTCAGGACCAGCAGCACGCCGACGAATGCGGTCGCCGCCGCGCAAACGGCGAACACTTTCCAGTCCGGATGCGAGGAAACGCCGTCGGCAAGGGCTGGAATGACCATGGCAACGGCCAAACCGGTGAGCAGCAACCCGATCACATGCAGAATTGGGCGTATGTCGATCATACCCGCCGGCCCTCCCGCGGCGCCGATCCGCGTATGGCCTTCTCCCCAGCCTACGCAGCGAGGGAAGGTTTAAGCCCCTTGGGGAATAGAGTCGAGGGCAGGGCCGCGAACGGCGATCTTGTGTCGCCGCCGCGCTCTGCCGACAATGCCGCGCTTTCCAGCCGGAACGCGTCGCAGAATTCAGCCGCCGAGGACACCGCCAATGCCAGGACGCCTGCAGGACAAGATCGCCCTCGTCACCGGGGCCGGTTCGGTCGGACCGGGATGGGGCAACGGAAAGGCGACGGCCACGCTGTTCGCCCGGGAGGGTGCGCGCATCTTTGCCGTCGACCGGAACGCCGAGGCCGTCGAGGAGACGCGCGGCATCATCGAAGCCGAAGGCGGAACCTGCATCGCCTATGCGACGGACGTAACGAAAAACACGAATGTACAGGCCATGGTCGAGGCATGCCTGGCCGCATTCGGACGCATCGATATCCTGTACAACAATGTCGGCGGTTCCGCCCCTGGCGGGCCGGTGGAGATGAGCGAAGAGGTCTGGGACCAGCAGATGGACCTGAACCTCAAGCATGTCTTCCTTGCCTGCAAACACGTGCTGCCGGTCATGGAATCGCAGGGAAAGGGAGCCATCGTGAACATCGGCTCCATCGCCGGGCTGCGCCATTTCGGGCCCGACGTGATCGGCTACAGCGCCACCAAGGCCGCCGTGATCCAGTTCACCCGCGCGCTCGGCGTGCAGTATGCCAAGCGCGGCATCCGTGCGAACACCGTGGTTCCCGGCCTGATGCATACGCCGCTGGTCGATGTCCGCCTCGTCGGGCAGCGCGGCGGCGGCGACCGCGACAAGCTGCTTGAGTCCCGCCATGCCCAGGTGCCGACAGGCCGGATGGGCGATGCCTGGGATGTAGCCTATGCCGCGCTTTACCTGGCGTCGGACGAAGCCAAATACGTCACCGCGACGGAGATCGTCGTCGACGGCGGCATCACGGCACGCTGCTGAGCCGGCACATGCTTCCCCACGGGCTTCGCGCATGGGCGGTCAGCAACGCACCCGAGGCGCGGCTGGTGCTGCGGATCACGGTTGCCGGCGTTGCAGCCTTCCTGCTGGCGCGCGCATTCGCCCTGGCCCAGCCCTACTGGGCCGTCATCACGGCCGTGATCATCATGCAGGCCAGCGTCGGCGGCTCGCTGAAGGCGGTGATCGACCGCTTCATCGGGACCCTGGCCGGCGCCGGCTTCGGCGCGGCCGTCGCCGTCTCGATCCCGCACGCGTCCGACCTCATGCTTGCGGTCGCCCTGGTCGTGGCCCTGGTCCCTCTCGCCTGGATCGCCGCGAGGAATGCCAGCTTCCGGCTGGCCCCCGTCACAGCCGTCATCGTCCTGCTGCCGGTCGCGGGGATCGAAGCGGACGCCGTGCATACCGCCATCGAACGCATCATCGAGATATGCTTCGGAAACGTGGTCGGTCTCGCCGTGGCGCTCGTTGTCCTGCCGGCCCGGGCGCATGCTTTGCTGACGACCGCCGGCGGGCAGGCCGCAGAACTTGAGGCGGCGCTCTCCGACCGGCTGCTGGGGGCACTGTCCGGCGGGTCTCCGCCGGGCGACGAAGCCGTTCGCCTCGACCGGCAGATCGGTTCCGCCCTGAAGACGCTCGAGAGCGCGGTCGACGAAGCCAAGCGCGAGCGGCGCAGCCGCTTGACGGATCAGCCCGACCCGGAACCCTTGCTGCGGACCCTGACCCGCCTGCGCAACGATCTCGGCATGGTCGCCCCGGCCGCCGCCGGTCCCGCCGACACCGATGTCGATGCGAAACTGCGGCCGTCGCTGATGGCAGTCCGGACCGCGCTGACCGCCTTTCTCGCAAGTCTCGGTGCAGCGCTCAAACAACGGCGTCCACCGCCGGCTTTGGGTCCGCTGGAAGTTGCCCTGGCGGGCTATTTCGAGGCCGTCGATGCAATTCGCGTCGAAGGAGCCACGCGCGGACTGTCGGTCGAGGCGGTCGGCCGCATGTTCACGCTGCGCCTTGCGCTGGCGCAGATGCGCCAGAACCTGCGCGACCTGCACGCCCGCGCCACCGAACTGGCGCTCAAGGCGACGCCTCTTCCCCCACCGGACTCCGGGCGCTAACCTGTCGAAACAAGAAACCGCGTCCTGGGGAGGATGCCATGCCGCGCGCCATCGTGCTGCATCGCGACGACAATGTCGCCACCGTGATCGACAACGGAGCGGACGCGCACAGCAAATGCCAGTTGCGCGGCGAGCAAAGCGGCGATGTGGTCCTGGGTGCGCCCATTCCCTACGGGCATAAAGTTGCGCTCAAGGATATCGCCGCCGGCGGCGAGATCAAAAAATACGGGCTGATCATCGGGCGCGCCACCGCGCCGATTCCCGCCGGCCAGCATGTCCACGTCCACAATGTCGAATCGCTTCGCGGCCGCGGCGACGTCGCCGCCCAACCGCGATAGGAGGCGAAGACATGAGCTTTCTCGGATACGAGCGTCCCGACGGCACGGCCGGCATCCGCAACTGGGTCGGCGTCATCTCGGTCCAGGACAATCTCAATCCGGTGACACGGGCGATCTGTCAGGGCATCTACGGCACGCTGCCGATCACGACCCTGTTCGTGCGCGGCCAGTTCGGACCCGACCTGGAATACGCCTATTCCACCCTGGCCGGCATGGGGCGCAATCCGAACATCGCCGCCGCCCTGGTGGTCGGCCTTGAGCCCGAGAGCACCTCGGTGGTGGCGGATCGTATCCGCAACAGCGGCAAGCCCGTGGAGACCGTGGTCATCCAAAATCTTGGCGGCACCATCGCGGCCACCGCCGACGGCATGCGCCGGGCGAAACGGCTGGTCGTCGAGGCATCGAAACAGCGCCGGCGCGAATTGCCGACCGACCGCCTGATCGTCGCGGTAGAATGCGGCGGCTCCGACACCACATCGGGGCTGGCCTCCAATCCTGCCATCGGCCGCGTGGCCGACAGGATCGTCGACGAGGGCGGAACGGTCATCATCTCCGAAACCTCGGAGTTCTTGGGGGCCGAGGACCTGTTCGCCGCACGGGCGGCAACGCCCGCCGTCCGCGAAGCCTTCCTCAAGCGCGTGCTGGACCATGAACGCGATGCCATGACGCGCGGTGTCGATATCCGAGGCGCCAACCCCGTGCCGGACAACATCCGCGGCGGGCTGACCACCATTGAGGAGAAGGCATTAGGGGCAATGTCCAAGGCCGGCACACGGCCGCTGGTGGGGGTTCTGGACTATGCGGAATGGCCCACCCGCAAGGGCCTGCATTTCATGTACACACCGGCGCCGGCCGTGGAATCGATGACCGGCAAGGCGGCGGGCGGATGTCAGATGATCCTGTTCTCCACCGGCGTCGGCAACTCCATCGGGAACATGGTCGCCCCGACGGTCAAAGTCACCGGCAACGCCAACACGGCGCGCGACTTTGCCGACAATGTCGATTTCGACGTGTCCGGCATCCTGGAACGCGACCAGAGCCTGACCGAGGCCGGCGACGCGCTTTACGACTTCGCGATGGGCGTGGCCTCTGGCACACGGACGGCAAGCGAGGTACTGGACCAGCGCGAGACCGCGATCAGTCGGTTCCAGCCCACCATCTGACCCGCGCCATATGACCGACGCCCTGGCCATCCTCGAAGCCGAGATTGCGCGCGACCTCGCCTATATCGACTTCCCGCCGAAGGATTGGGTCCGACCGCGCAGCCATCCTTCCGGCCGTCCCGTTCTCGACGTCGCGATAGAGGGGGCCGGCATGCAGGGGCTGGCCATCGCCTTTGCGTTGCGGCGGGCGCGGATCGGCAACATCCTCGCCATCGACGAGAGCCCGCAAGGCCGCGAAGGGCCATGGACCACCTATGCGCGGATGCCCAACCTGCGCACGCCCAAGGGCTTCGTCGGCCTGGATCTCGGCCTGCCTTCGCTGTCGGTGGAGCGCTGGTACGATGCCCGTTTCGGCGCCGGGGCCTGGGATGCCATCCAGCGCATCCCCAAGCACCATTGGATGGAGTACCTGAACTGGTACCGCCGCATCCTGGATATTCCGGTCGCCAACGATACGCGCCTGCTACAAATCCGGCCCGAGGACGGCCTGCTCCGGCTCGATCTGGACCGTGGCGGGCGGCAGGACACCGTCTATGCGCGCAAGCTGATCCGTGCGTCGGGCATCGCGGGTGCGGGCCATCCCCGCATTCCCGCCGCGATATCGGACGGACTGCCGCGCGACCGCTACGCGCATACCGCCGACGCCATCGACTTCAAGGCCCTTGCCGGCAAGCGCGTTGCCGTGCTCGGCGCGGGAACCTCCGCCTTCGACAATGCCTCGACCGCACTGGAGGCCGGCGCCAAGCGCGTCGACATGCTGATGCGCCGGGACCGGCTGAGCGATGTCACCATCGTCTATGCCATGTACTCCTTCGGCTTCCTCCGGCATTACGCCGATCTGGACGATGCGCGCCGCTGGGCCGTCATGCAGCATGCAAGCCGGTTCACGCCCCCACCGCCGCCCGAGACCGTGCAGCGCGCCGAGCGGCATGCCAATTTCCATCTGCGCCCCCGGACCGAGGTCATGGCGGCGCATCTGACGGACGACGCCGTCACGCTGGATACCGGGCAGGGTCCGCTGGAGACGGACTTCGTCATCTGCGGGACCGGATTCGGAGTCGATCTGCAGCGCCGCCCGGAACTGGCCGACATCGCGGGCGACATCGCCCTCTGGCGAGACCGCTACACGCCGCCGGCCGGCCAGCGGGACGACGCCCTGGCCGCGCATCCCTATCTGGGACCGCATTTCGAATACACCGCCCGCGATCCCGAACGGTCCCCCTGGGTCGGCAACATCCATGAATACAGCGCCGGCTCGGTGCTCAGCATGGGGCCGATCTGCGTGGGGCTGAACGGGCTGCCCTTCGGAACGGCGCGCCTGATCGAGGGCATTGCCCGCGACCTTTTCCTCGCCGATGCGGACGCGCATGTTGCCGCGGTGCGGACCGTGACCGGCGCGCCGCCGGCCGGAGAGGACTGGACGATCTGACGTCTCCGTCAGCGCATATAGGCGCCGCCGTTCACGGACAGCGTCTCGCCCGTCACATAGGCGGCCGCCACGGGGTCGGCGAGAAAGCGGACCGCCGGGACGATCTCGGCAACCTGCCCCAGCCGCCCAGCAGGAATCGCGCGGGCCAGCTTTATCCGCTGCTCGTCGGAAAAATTCCGGCTCATGGCGCTGTCGAACATGCCGGGCGCGACGGCATTGCAGGCGACGCCATGGCGTGCGCCTTCGAGCGCATAGGTCTTCGTCAGCGCCAGAATGCCGGCCTTCGATGCGCCATAGGCCGGATGGACGGCGATACCGCCGACGAGGCCAGAGACCGAGCTGATATTCACGATCCGGCCGCCGCCGCCCGCAATCATCGCCTCCAGCGCGACGGCACAGCCGTTGAAGGTCCCGGTCAGGTTGATCGCAATCGTCCGGTCCCATATCTCGACCGAGGCCTGCCGCACCGGACCGGTCGGAAAGATGCCGGCCGCATTGATCCAGACCTGCAACCGGCTTTCGGCCGATGCCTTCTCGGCCAGGGCAAGAACGGATGACCGGTCGGTCACATCGGCGACAACCGGCGTGACTCCCGCTGCGGGCTGCGCGGCGGCAATATCCGCGGCGAACACGGCATGACCATCCGCAGCAAAGCTGCGGGCCAGCGCCGCGCCCAGATGGCCCGCAGCGCCGGTAATGACGACGCCCGCCGGTTTTTCTCCGCCTGTCATCTCAGTTTTCCTGCAACCAGCGCATCAGCGCCGCAAGCTTTGCCTCGGTCCGGCGCTTGTGTTCCGGCACATCCCGGTCGCGCCAATCGTAGAAGCCGCGTCCGGTCTTCACGCCCAGATCGCCATTCTCGATCTTGTCGAGGATGGTCCGGCTGACCTTGCCGGACAGATGCAGGGTAGGCACGAGTTGCTGCTGGACGATGGCGTTGGTTTGCAGCCCGCTGATGTCCTTCTGCTCCAGCATGCCGGTCACGCACATGCGCGGCCCGAACATCCATTTCGCGAAATTATCGACATCCTCGGGCGTGACGATGCCTTCCTCGATCATCCAGTAGGCCTCGTTGAGAATGGCGTGCTGAAGCCGGTTCACCAGGAACCCCTCGACCGGCTTGTTCAGCACCAGCGCCGACTGGCCGTTCCGGCCCAGCGCCGCCTCGACCCGCGCCAGTGTGGCATCGCTGGTCTGCGCCGTTCGGATCACCTCGACCATCGGATAGGCATCCGCCGGCTGGAAATAGTGGATGCCGATAAATCGCTCGGGATGCCGCAGCCCGTCGGCCATCGCCTGCAACGGCAGGCTCGACGTGTTGCTCGCGATCACCGGCCCGGCCCCATACGCATCTTCTATGCGCGCATAGAGTTCGCGCTTGAGGTCCATTCTCTCGGGAATCGTCTCAAGCACCAGATCGGGCGCCGTCTCGGGCAGTTCGCGAACGGCCTGCACGCCGGCCGGCAAATCCGAAAGCCGCGACGGATCGCGGCTCAGAACCAGCGTCTCATGCCCGCCTCGCACGAAAGAGCGCACGATGCCCTGGCCCATCACGCCGTATCCGGCGATCAGGACGCTTCGGATGCCATTGCCCAAGATCAGCCCCCCCGTTTGCTAACCACACGCCGGATTGCAGGTCCGGTCTTCGCCCTCGCGATTTGGTTCCGACCGCTGCGCTTGGCTTCGTAGAGAGCGGTATCGGCCGCGACGATCAAATCTTCCACCGAGATGCCCTCGACCGCTTCCGCAAGACCGCCGCTGAAGCTGACACGAAAGGCCGAACCGGCATGGCTGTGCTCGCTGGCCGCAAAATCGCCTCTCAACCGGTCAAGCAGGCGCCGCCCCTCATCCAGCGGGGTATCCGGCAGGATGATCGCAAACTCCTCGCCGCCATAACGCCCGACGGTATCGCCGCGTCGCAGCCTCTGCCGCAGCAGGCGGGCCAGATTGCGGATCACCGAATCGCCGGCCGGATG
>JBFWNZ010000063.1:0-14133 GCA_050250795.1 Alphaproteobacteria bacterium
ATCCTCCGCGATGTCGTAGACCATGACACCGGGGGCAAGACCGAGCGCTTCGCGCGCCAGCTCCGGATCGATCGGATTCTCGAACTCGACGTTCACCGCCTCGGCATGGCCGATGAAGACCGGCACCCGCACGCAGGTCGCATGTACCTTGATCCGGGGATCGAGAATCTTCTTCGTCTCGACCACCATCTTCCATTCCTCCTTCGTCGATCCGTCCTCCATGAAGACGTCGATATGGGGAATGACGTTGAAGGCGATCTGCTTGGTGAACTTGTGCGGCTCGACCGGATCGTTGACGTAGATGGCACGCGTCTGCTCGAACAACTCGTCCATCCCCGCCTTGCCCGCGCCCGAGACCGACTGATAGGTCGCGACCTGCACCCGCTTGATCGTGGCGATGTCGTGCAGCGGCTTCAGCGCCGTCACCATCTGGATGGTCGAGCAGTTCGGATTGGCGATGATGTTGCGCTTGCCGTAATCGGCCAGCGCGTGCCGGTTCACCTCGGGCACCACCAGCGGCACATCCGGGTCCATGCGGAACTGCGAGGTGTTGTCGATGACGACGGCGCCCGCAGCCGCGGCCCGGGGCGCGAACACCTTGGACACCTTCGCGCCCGGCGAGGACAGGACGATATCGACGCGTTTGAAGTCGAAGCTGTCGAGATTCTGGACTTTCAGCACGCCATTGTCGCCGAACGACACCTGCGCGCCCGCCGAGCGCTCGGAGGCGAGCGCAATCACGTCATCCGCAGGAAAATTCCGCTCGGCCAGGATGGCCAGAACCTCGCGACCGACATTGCCGGTCGCGCCGACGACTGCAACGCGATATCCCATGACAAAGGGACCCTATGACTTGGAGAACCTACGCACCGGTTCCCGCTGTGAGCATTCCAGGCTCCGCGCACGAGCCCAGTCGGGACACTTAAGGCCAGAACCGCATTTTTGCAAGGCCGCCCCGGCCCGCCATGGGTCGAATCGCGGCTCAATCCGCCAGCTTGTCCAGCTGGTTCAGCACCGCATCGCCCATCACGGTCGTCGACACCTTCGCCGTTCCCGGCCCCATGATGTCGGCGGTCCGCACGCCGCCCTTCAGCACGGATTCCACGGCGCGGCTGACGAGCGCGGCATCCTCTTCCAGGCCGAAAGAGTATTTCAGCGCCATCGCATAGCTGAGGATGGAGGCGAGCGGGTTGGCGCGGTCCTGCCCCGCGATGTCCGGCGCGCTGCCATGGATCGGCTCGTACATCGCCGCGCGGCGCCCGGTCGCATCCGCCGGCCCCAAGGTCGCGGAGGGCAGCATGCCCAGCGAGCCGGTCAGCATGGCCGAGGTGTCGGACAGGATGTCGCCGAACAGGTTGTCGGTGACGATCACGTCGAACTGCCGCGGATCGCGGACCAGCTGCATCGCGCAGTTGTCGGCATACATGTGGTGCAGTTCGACATCCGAGAACTTCTCGGCATGCAGCGCGGTCACGACCTGGCGCCATAGGATGCCGGACTCCATCACATTCGCTTTCTCCACCGAATGCACCTTGCCGCCGCGCTGGCGCGCCAGCTCGAACGCGACCTCGGCAACCCGGCGGATCTCGGTCTCGGTATAGGTCTGGGTGTCGTAGCCGCGGCGCTGGCCGTCGGGCAGGCGCTCGATGCCGCGCGGCTCGCCGAAATACACGCCCGAGGTGGACTCGCGCACGATCATCATGTCGAGCCCGCGGATGACCTCGGGCTTCAGCGACGAGGCGTCGAGCAGCGCATCGAAGGTCACGGCCGGCCGCAGATTGGCGAACAGGTCCATTTCCTTGCGCAGCCGCAGCAATCCCATTTCCGGCCGCTTGTCGCGCGCGACCGAATCCCATTTCGGGCCGCCGACGCTGCCGAACAGCACCGCATCCACCTCTTTCGCCTTGGCCAGAGTCGCGTCGGCCAGCGGCGTGCCGTGCAGGTCATAGGCCCTGCCGCCGACCACATCCTCGTCGACGTCGAACGACAGCGCCCGATGCTTGCCAAACCAGTCGATGACCCGCCGGACCTGTCCCATCACCTCGGGGCCGATGCCGTCGCCGGGCAGGATCAGAAGCTTCTTGTTGGCGGGCATGGCTGTCTCTCGCGTGGTTGTGGAACGAAGCGGACGGGCAGGCGGGCGCGGCAGGGCGCCCGGACAAGGGACTTAGCGCATCTTGCGGGGGCCGCAAAAGGATAAACGGCAGCCGCCGTAAAGCACCGCCATCAGCGCAGATACTCGCGCGCATCCGCAAAGCGGCCGCGGATCGCCGCCGCCGCCGCCATGGCAGGGCTGAGCAGATGGGTGCGCGTGGCACGGCCCTGCCGGCCTTCGAAGTTGCGGTTCGAGGTCGAGGCGGAACGCTGGCCGGGCGACAGCAGATCGTTGTTCATGCCGACGCACATCGAGCAACCGGGATCGCGCCATTCGAAGCCGGCTTCCAGGAACACTCGGTCCAGCCCCTCCGCCTCGCCCTGGCGCTTCACGAGGCCCGAGCCGGGCACGACGATGGCCCGCACGCCGTCCGCCACCTTGCGGCCCTTCACCACATCGGCGGCCAGCCGCAGATCCTCGATCCGGCTGTTGGTGCAGGAACCGATGAACACCCAGTCCACCGGCACATCCGCCATGCTCTGGCCGGCCTTGAGCCCCATATAGTCGAGCGCCCGCTGCTTCGAGGCCCGCTTTTCGAGATTTTCGATGGCCGCGGGATCGGGAACCGCGCCGGTGATCTGCATCACGTCCTCGGGGCTGGTGCCCCAGGTCAGGATCGGCGCGATCTCATCGACCGACAGCTTGACCTCGGTGTCGTAG
The DNA here is from genome assembly GCA_050250795.1 of Alphaproteobacteria bacterium. Lineage (GTDB taxonomy): Bacteria > Pseudomonadota > Alphaproteobacteria > UBA8366 > UBA8366 > JBFWNZ01. The sequence goes on from JBFWNZ010000063.1 coordinate 2,816, forward strand.
CGGGCGCCCTCGTCCGACGGCAGGGTGCGCCAATAGGCGACCGCCTTGTCCCAGTCCTCGCCCTTGGGTGCCATCGGGCGGCCCTTGAGGAAGGCGAAGGTCTTCTCGTCGGGCGCGATCATGCCCGCCTTGGCACCGGCCTCGATGGTCATGTTGCACACCGTCATCCGGCCCTCGACCGACAATTCGCGGACCGCGGGTCCCGCATATTCGAGGATGTGCCCCGTACCGCCCGCCGTTCCGATCTTGCCGATGATCGCCAGCGCCATGTCCTTGGCGGTGCAGCCGCGCGGCAGGCTGCCATCCACCGTGATGCGCATCGCCTTCATGCGGGGCGTGCGCAGGGTCTGAGTCGCCATCACATGCTCGACCTCCGACGTGCCGATGCCGATGGCAAGGCAGCCGAGCCCGCCATTGGTCGCGGTGTGGCTGTCGCCGCAGGTCAGCGTCGCGCCCGGCAGGGTAAAGCCCTGCTCCGGTCCCACCACATGGATGATGCCCTGGCGCGGGTCGAATATGTCCAGCAGTTGCACGCCGAAATTGCCCATGTTCTCGCGCATGGTCTCGATCATCAGGCGGCAGTCGGGATCGGCGATCGGCTTTTCGCGGCCGACCGACGGGACGACATGGTCGATCATGCCGATGGTGAGATGGGCCTGGCGCAGTTTCCGGCCGGCAAGCTGAAGCCCCTCGAAGGCCGGCGGCGACGTGCCCTCATGCAGGATGTGCCGGTCGATATAGAGAAGGCAGACCCCGTCCTTGTCCTCATGGACGAGATGGGCGTCCCAGATTTTCTGAAGAAGCGTGCGCGGTGCGGCCATGACAGTCCCTCCGGCGGTGGCTGGGGTCAGTTCAGGTAATCGCGGACATCGGCGAAACGCCCGGCGACCGCGGCGGCGGCGGCCATGGCCGGGCTAACGAGATGGGTGCGCCCGTTCCGGCCCTGACGGCCCTCGAAGTTGCGGTTCGAGGTGGAGGCCGAGCGCTGTCCGGGGCCGATCAGGTCGTCGTTCATGCCGATGCACATCGAGCAGCCGGGTTCGCGCCATTCGAAACCGGCCTCGGCAAAGACGCGGTGCAGCCCCTCCGCCTCGGCCTGACGCTTCACTGTGCCCGAACCCGGCACGACCAGGGCCCGGACGCCGGACGCGACCTTGCGGCCGCGGGCGACCTCGGCGGCCATGCGCAGATCCTCGATGCGGCTGTTGGTGCAGGAACCGATGAACACCCAGTCCACCGGCACATCGGTCATCCGCTGCCCGGCTTCGAGGCCCATATAGCGCAGCGCCCGCTGCTTCGAGGCGCGCGTCTCCGCATCGGCGATGTCGGCCGGATCGGGTACGCGGCCGTCCACCGGCATCACATCCTCGGGGCTGGTGCCCCAGCTGACGATCGGGGCGATCCGCGACGCATCCATCGTCACCTCGCGGTCGTACTGCGCGCCGGGATCGGACGGCAGGGTCCGCCAATAGGCGACGGCGCGGTCCCATTCGGCGCCCGCGGGCGCCAGCGGCCGGCCCTTGAGGAAGGCGAAGGTCTTTTCGTCCGGCGCGATCATGCCTGCCTTGGCGCCGCCCTCGATGGTCATGTTGCAGACCGTCATGCGCGCCTCGACCGACAGCGCCCGGATCGCCTCGCCGGCATATTCGATGGCATGCCCGGTGCCGCCGGCCGTGCCGATCCGGCCGATCGCCGCGAGGATCAGGTCCTTGCCGGTACATCCGCGCGGCAAGGCGCCATCGACCGTGATCCGCATCGTCTTCATCGGCGGGGTGCGCAGGCATTGGGTCGCCATCACCTGCTCGCATTCCGAGGTGCCGATGCCGAAGGCGAGGCAACCCAGCGCCCCATGCGTGGCCGTGTGGCTGTCGCTGCACACCAGCGTCGCGCCGGGCAGGGTGAAGCCCTTTTCCGGCCCGATGACATGGCAGATGCCCTGGTCCGGATCGTCGATGTCGACCAGCCGCACGCCGAACTCGGCCGTGTTGCGGCGGATGGCGTCGATCATCTCCTGACAGGCCTGGGGCGCCGGCCGGTCGCGGCCGACCGTGGGAACCACATGGTCGATCACTGCCAGCATCGTCTCCGGCCGGCGGACGCGGCGGTCCGCCTCGCGCAGGCCGTCGAAGGCTTGGGCGCAGCCGCTTTCATGGACGATGTGCCGGTCGATATAGAGGACGCACTGGCCATCGGCATCGCGATGGACCAGATGGGCATCCCAGATCTTCTCGAACAGGGTGCGCGGCCGGTCCATCGCGGCCCCCTATCCGAGCAATTCGCGAACGTCGGTCAGGCGGCCCGTCACCCCGGCCGCCGCCGCCATCGCGGGGCTCATCAGATGCGTCTTCACCCGCGGCCCCTGCCGCCCCTCGAAGTTGCGGTTCGAGGTCGAGGCGACGCGCTCGCCAGCCTTCGCCATGTCGCCGTTCAGCCCGACGCACATCGAGCAGCCGGGCTCGCGCCACTCGAAACCCGCATCCTTGAAGATGCGGTCCAGGCCCTCGGCCTCCGCCTGGCGGCGCACGAGGCCCGAGCCCGGCACCACCCACCCCGTCACGCCCTCGGCAAGCCGGCGTCCGCGCAGCACATCGGCCGCCGCGCGCAGGTCTTCGATGCGGCTGTTGGCGCAGGACCCGATGAACACGCGGTCGATGGGCAGGTCGGTCATCCGCGTGCCCGGCGTCAGGCCCATATAGTCCAGCGAGCGCTGCTTGGTGCGCCGGACATCGGGGTCGGGGTAGAGCGACATGTCCGGGACCTTGCCGTCGATGGGCACCACATCCTCGGGGCTGGTGCCCCAGGTGACCAGCGGCGCGATGGTGGCGGCATCGATATGCACCTCCTTGGCGAAGCGCGCGCCGGGATCGGTCGGCAGCGTCTTCCAGAAGGCCACGGCCGTGTCCCAGTCCGCGCCCTGCGGCGCATGCGGCCGGCCCTTCAGATAGGCGAAGGTGATCTCGTCGGGTGCGACCATGCCGACCGTGGCGCCGGCCTCGATGGTCATGTTGCAGAGGGTGAGCCGCCCTTCCATCGACAGGTTGCGCACGACCTCGCCGGCATACTCGATGGCATAGCCGGTGCCGCCTTGCGCCCCGACCTTGCGCATCACGGCCAGCGCCATGTCCTTGGCGGTGGCGCCCGGCGGCAGGGTGCCGTCGATGCTGACGCGCATCGGCTTCATCGGCGCGGTGCGCAGGGTCTGCGTCGCCAGGACATGCTCGACCTCGGACGTGCCGATGCCGAAGGCGATGCAGCCGAGCGCGCCGTTGGTCGCGGTGTGGCTGTCCGGGCAGAGCAAGGTGATGCCGGGCAGCACGAAGCCCTGCTCCGGCCCGACGATATGCTCGATGCCCTGGCGCTCGTCGTCGAGGCCGTACAGCGTGATGCCGGCCTCGGGCATGTTGCGGTTCATCGCCTCGACGAACACGCTGCAGCTGGGGTCGTCGACGGGACGGCCATCCGCCGCCTTGGGGGCCGTCGGCACGACATGGTCCATCGTGCCCAGCGTCGCATCGGGGCGGCGGACGCCGCGCCTGGCCTCGCGCAGATTGTTGAAGGGCATGAAGGTCGCCACCTCATGCACCAGATGGCGGTCCACATACAGGATGACGGTGCCGTCCGCCTCGGTGCGGACGACATGCGCATCCCAAATCTTCTCGAACAGGGTCCGAGGCTGGGCCATGGTTTCCTCCGGGCCGTCCGCCTTTGGCGGCGGCGGTTCCGCCCCGCGCAGGACGCGCGGGGCGGCGCCATTATGGTTTTTGTGGCGGAGAAACCGCCCGCGGGCTGGCGATGCCCGCCTGTCTGCGCAATGCCTGCCTGCTCAGTTCAGGTATTCGCGAACGTCGACCAGCCGGCCCGCGATCGCAGCCGCGGCGGCCATGGCCGGGCTGACGAGGTGGGTTCGGGCGTTGCGCCCCTGCCGGCCCTCGAAATTGCGGTTGTTGGTCGAAGCCACGCGTTCGTAAGGGTTGGCGCGGTCGAGATTCATGCCCGCGCACATCGAGCAGCCGGACTCGCGCCACTGGAAGCCCGCTTCGGTGAAGATCTTGTCCAGACCCTCGGCCTCGGCCTGCTTCTTCACCGCCCAGGAACCCGGCGAGATCATCGCCTCGACGATGTTGCCTGCGACCTTGCGGCCCTTCACCACCTCGGCGGCCATCCGCATGTCTTCCAGGCGGCTGTTGGTGCAGGAACCGATGAACACCCGGTCGACCTTCAGGTCGGCCATCGGCTGGCCCGCCTTCAAGCCCATATAGGCGATGGCGCGTTCCATCGCCTTGCGCTTCTCCGGCACGTCCAGCGACGACGGATCGGGCACGCGGCCGGTGATCGGCACCACGTCCTCGGGGCTGGTGCCCCAGGTGATCGTGGGGGCGATGTCGGCCACGTCGATCCGCACCGTCTTGTCGAACTTGGCGCCCGGATCGGTCGCAATGGTCTTCCAGAACGCCATCGCCGTGTCCCAGTCCGCGCCCTGCGGAACCTTGGGGCGGCCTTTCAGATAGGCGTAGGTCTTCTCGTCGGGCGCGATCAGGCCGGCGCGCGCGCCGCCCTCGATCGTCATGTTCGACACGGTCATGCGCCCGTCCATGGACAGGGCCTTGATGCCCTCGCCCTGGTACTCGATCACATAGCCGGTGCCGCCGCCGGTGCCGATGATCCCGATCAGGTGCAGGATCAGGTCCTTGCCGCTGGTGCCGCGCGGCAGGGTGCCATCGACCTGGACCAGCATGCTCTTCGGCTGCGGCGTGCGCAGCGTCTGGGTGGCGAGCACATGCTCGACCTCCGACGTGCCGATGCCGAAGGCAAGGCAGCCGAAGGCGCCGTGGGTCGAGGTATGGCTGTCGGCGCAGACCACGGTCGTGCCGGGCAGGGTGAAACCCTGCTCGGGGCCGATGACGTGGACGATGCCCTGGCGCTTGTCGAGCATCTCGAACAGCTCGATGCCGTACTGCTCGCAATTCTTCGACAGGGCCTCGACCTGCAGACGCGATTCCGGCTCGACGATGCTGTCGAGGCCGGCACTGCGGTCGGTGGTCGGCACGTTGTGGTCGGCGACCGCCAGGGACAGGCCCGGCTGCCGCACCGGACGGCCGCTCTCGCGCAGGCCCTCGAAGGCCTGCGGCGAGGTGCCGTCATGGACGAGGTGCCGGTCGATATAGAGGATGCAGATCCCCTGATCGTCCTTGTGCACCAGATGCGAGTCCCAGATCTTCTGGAACATCGTCTTCGGCTGGCTCATCTGCTCGGTCTCCTTGCGCGCCGGACTACTCGGCCGCGCCGCGGTAGAGCCAGGGGAACTGCGACTGCTGCTTCTTCTCGAAGGCGGAGATCGCTTCTTCCTGCTGCAGGGTCAGCCCGATGTCGTCCAGGCCGTTCAGCAGGCAATGCTTGCGGAAGGGCTCGACGTCGAACTTGATCTTCGCGCCGTTGGGCCGCGTGATCTCCTGCTTCTCCAGGTCGATGGCGAGTTCCGGGTTCTCGCGGTCCTGCGCATCGGCCAGCAGGGCGTCCAGTTGCTCCTTGGTCACGCGGACCGGCAGCAGGCCGTTCTTGAAGCAGTTGTTGTAGAAAATGTCGCCGAAGCTGGTCGAGATGACGCAGCGGACGCCATAATCCTTGAGCGCCCAGGGTGCGTGCTCGCGCGACGAGCCGCAGCCGAAATTGTCGCCGGCGACGATGATCTGCGCGCCGCGATACGGCTCCTGGTTCATGATGAAGTCGGGGTTGTCCGACCCGTCTTCCTTGTAGCGCCACTCGTCGAACAGATGCACGCCGAGGCCGGTGCGCTTGATCGTGCGCAGATACAGCTTCGGAATGATCTGGTCGGTGTCGATGTTGATGTTGGGGAACGGTGCAGCGATGCCCTTCAGCGTCGTGAACTTGTCCATCTCGCGTTTCCTTCTCGCTTGCGTCCTATTGCGTTCGGTTCGGCCGGTTGGGCTCGTTATCCGTTATCTGCAATCCCTGCTCTAGCGTCGCCGGCGGCCGCGCATGGACCAGATCATGGCCGGATCCAGCTTGGCCTGCGGTTCATCCTCACGGGCCTTCGCGGTGCCGTCGCCGGACTTCGGCGCCGTCTTCACGAACCAGCCGGTCGAGCGCAGGTCGCGCCCGAACAGGCGGTCGACGCCCTCCAGCGGCTGCTGCGCCTGTGCCGCGCGCCCGGTCTCGTTCATCGCACCAGCTCCCGTACATCGGTCAGGCGGCCCGTCACCGCCGCCGCCGCGGCCATTGCCGGGCTGACGAGATGCGTGCGGCCGCCGCGGCCCTGCCGCCCCTGAAAATTGCGGTTGGTCGTCGACGCGCAGCGCTCGCCCGGATCGAGACGGTCCGTGTTCATCGCCATACACATCGAGCAGCCCGGCTCGCGCCAGTCGAAGCCGGCCTCTTTCAGGATGGCGGCAATGCCCTCGTCCTCGGCCTGCTTCTTCACCAAACCGGAGCCGGGAACCACCATCGCCCACACGCCCTTCGCCACCTTGCGCCCCTTGGCGACCGCGGCGACCGCGCGCAAATCCTCGATCCGGCCGTTGGTGCAGGAACCGATGAACACGCGCTGCACCTCGACATCGGTCATCCGCGTGCCGGGCGTCAGGCCCATATACTCCAGCGCCCGCTCAATGGATTCGCGGCGCTCGGGCGAATCCGCCTTCTTCGGGTCCGGGACCACACCCGAAATCGGGATCACATCCTCGGGGCTGGTGCCCCAGGTCGTCAGCGGCTCGATCTTCGAGATGTCCACCGTCACATCGGTGTCGAAATGTGCGCCCTCGTCGGTATGCAGCGTCTTCCAATAGGCGACCGCCGCATCCCAGTCCGCGCCCTTCGGCGACCGCGGCCGGCCCTTCAGATAGGCGAAGGTCGTCTCGTCGGGCGCAATCAGGCCGGCGCGCGCGCCCGCCTCGATGGCCATGTTCGAGATCGTCAGCCGGCCTTCCATCGACAGTGCCTTGATCGCCGGCCCAGCAAACTCGATCACATGGCCGGTGCCGCCGCCGGTGCCGATCTTGCCGATGATCGCCAGCACGATGTCCTTGGCCGTGCAGCCGAAGGGCAGCTCGCCGACGACGTTGACGCGCATGTTCTTCGACTTGCGCTGCACCAGCGTCTGGGTGGCCAGCACATGCTCGACCTCCGAAGTGCCGATGCCGAAGGCCAGCGCGCCCATCGCGCCATGCGTCGAGGTATGGCTGTCGCCGCAGACGATGGTGTAGCCCGGCTGGCTCAACCCCTGTTCGGGCCCGACCACATGCACGATGCCGTTGCGCGGGTCGCCCACGTCGAACAGCTCCACGCCGAACTGCTTGGTGTTGGCGCGCAGGGCGTCGATCTGGACCTGGGAATCCTCCGGAATGCCGGTGCTGAGATCGGTCGGGATATTGTGATCGATCAGCGCCTGGGTCCGCTCCGGCCGCCGCACCCCGCGATGCGCCGAGCGCAGGCCGTCATAGGGCTGCGGCGTCGTCACCTCATGCGTCAGGTGCAGGTCGATATAGAGGATGGCCGTGCCATCCTCCTGGGTATGGACGACGTGGCTCTCCCAAATCTTGTCGAAGAGCGTACGCGGCTTGGCCATCGGAGGTTCCCTCGCAGCGGATTATATCATTCGGCGGCGCATGTGGATATTGCGCCGCCGGGGATCAAGCGTTCCGCTGCATCATGACTCGGTTGCCGCGCTCCCGCCAGTCGCCGTTTCGCCTTCCTGCTGCGCACGGCGCGCACTGCTTTCCTCGGCGATACGGGCTGCCTTGCCGCGCAGGCCGCGCAGGTAATACAGCTTCGCCCGGCGCACCGCGCCGCGCCGCACCACCTCGATGGAATCGATCCGCGGACTGTACAGCGGGAAGACGCGCTCGACGCCCTCGCCATAGCTGATCTTGCGCACCGTGAACGAGCTGTTCAGGGCCGCGTTGCGACGCGCGATGCACACGCCCTCGAAGGCCTGGATACGCTCGCGCGAGCCTTCGACGACCTTCACGTTCACGCGGACCGTGTCCCCCGGCTTGAACCGCGGCATCGGCTTGCCGCCGGTCAGCTTCTCGATCTGCTCCTGCTCGAGCTGTTGGATGATGTTCATGGCTCCGATCCTCTTCTTCTGGACCCCGACGGGGTCACGATCCGGGTTGCTGCAATCCGCCGGCACGGCGGGCGACATGGCGTGCCCATAAATCCGGCCGGCGTTCCGCCGTGACGCGGCGCGCTGCGGCGCTGCGCCAGGCGGCGATGTTCTCGTGATGCCCCGACAGCAGGACCGGGGGCACCTTGCGCCCCTGCCACGCCGCGGGGCGGGTGTATTGCGGATATTCCAGCAGGCCGTCGGCGAAGCTTTCCTCCTCCGCCGACGCGGCACCGCCCATGACGCCGGGCAGCAGGCGGACGCAGGCGTCGATGAGCGCGATCGCCGCCGGCTCGCCGCCCGACAGCACGATGTCGCCCAGGCTGACCTCCATCAGGCCCCGCGCCTCGATCACCCGCTCGTCCAGCCCTTCGTAGCGGCCGCAGAGCAGCGTCATGCCCGGCCCCGCCGCAAGGTCGCGGACCAGCGCCTGATCGGCCGGGCGGCCGCGCGGCGTCAGATAGATCGCCGGCCCCGCTCCCGCCGCGGCGGCGAGCGCCCGGTCGACCACGTCCGGACGCAGCACCATGCCGGCCCCGCCGCCCGCCGGCGGACCGTCCACCGTGCGGTGCCGGTCCGTCGCGAAACCGCGGATGTCGGTCGCCTCCAGCCGCCATTGTCCATCGGACAGCGCACGGCCCGCCAGCGAATGCCCCAGCGGCCCCGGGAACATCTCGGGGAACAGGGTCAGGACATGGACGGTCCAGGCGTTCACGATCCCGCCTCCTCGTCCTTCGCCGGCCGCGCATCGACCGTGTCGGGCATGCAGACCGTCAGCCGCCCGGCCGCAAGGTCGATCTCGGGCACGCAGGCGCGGGTGAACGGCACGACCGCCGTCCCGCCCTCCGCCAGCGCGAGATCCAGCATGTCGCCGGCGCCGAAATCGTGCACCGCGCGCACCGTGCCGAGAACCGTCCCATCCGGCGCCGCCGCCGTCAGGCCGATCAGGTCGGCATGGTAGAATTCGTCCTCCTCGGGCGCCGGCAGGCGGCCGCGGTCGACGAACAGCTCGGTGCCCCGCAGGGCCTCGGCGGCGTTACGGTCGGTCACGCCGTCCACCTTGGCGACGACCAGCCCGCGGGTCATGCCGGTGGCATGCAGCGTAAAGCGCCGGCCGGCGCGGTCGGTGAGCGGGCCATAGGCGGCCACGTCCTCGGGCCGGGCGGTGAAGCTCTTCACCCGCACCTGCCCGCGAACGCCCTGCGCCCCGGCGATCGCGCCGAGACAGACCTTGTCCCGTGCCGTGTCCCGCGTCATGTCCAACGCCGCTCCCTGCACTGCCGCCGCTCCTGCGACCCGCCGGGCCTCAGCCCGCCGGCTGCTCCTCGGACGCCGCAGCGGCAGCAGCGGCCTCAGCCGCGGCCTGGCGCTGCTCTTCCTTCTCCTTCAGGCGCGCCACGGCCTTCTTCTAGGGCGCGCTCTGCTGCGGCTGCTCGCGATGCGACGGCGTCGCACCGATCTCGGCATAGCCGAGGAAGCGCGCGACGCGGTCCGACGGCAGCGCGCCGACCGACAGCCAATGCTTGATGCGCTCGACCTCAAGCTTGATGCGGTCCGGATGATCCGAGGCCAGCATCGGGTTGTAGGTGCCCACCTTCTCGATGAAGCGGCCGTCGCGCGGCGAGCGCGAATCCGCAACGACGATCCGATAGAAGGGCCGCTTCTTCGCGCCACCGCGGGCGAGACGAATTCTGAGGGACATTCGGCTGACTTCCTTCCTTGCCGTGAAAACCGTGAGTGAAACCTTGATGGCCGCTAAAAGCGCGGCATGCCGGGAATCCCGGGCATGCTGCGCGCCAATGCCTTGGGGTCCATACGCCCCATCTTCTTCATCATCTTGCTCATCGTCAGGAACTGCTTGAGCAGCTTGTTGACTTCCTGAACGCTGGTGCCCGAGCCCGTCGCGATGCGCTGCTTGCGCGAGGCGTGGATGACGTTCGGATTGCGCCGCTCGCCGGGGGTCATCGACATGATGATCGCCTCCTGGCGCTTCAGCAGATCCTCGTTGATGTTCGCCTTGGCCACCTGCTGCTGCATCTTGCCCAGGCCCGGCAGCATGCTCATCACGCCCTGCAGGCCGCCCATGCGGCGCATCTGGCGCAACTGCTTGGCCATGTCGTTCAGGTCGAGCTGGCCCTTGCGCATCTTGCGGGCCATCGCCTCGGCGTCTTCCTCGTCGACCTCGGCCCGGACCTTCTCGACCAGGCTGACGATGTCGCCCATGCCCAGGATGCGGCCGGCGATGCGGTCCGGATGGAAGGGCTCCAGCGCGTCCAGCTTCTCGCCCGTGCCGATCAGCTTGATCGGCTTGCCGGTGACGGCGCGCATCGACAGCGCGGCACCGCCGCGCGCATCGCCGTCCACCCGCGTCAGGATAATGCCGGTCAGGCCGAGCCGGTCGTTGAAGGACTTCGCGACATTCACCGCGTCCTGGCCGGTCATCGCGTCGGCGACCAGGATCGTCTCATGCGGATTGACGGCGGCCTTCACCTGGGCCGCCTCGCCCATCAGGCCCTCATCGACATGCAGCCGGCCCGCGGTGTCCAGCAGCACGACGTCGTAGCCGCCCAGACGGCCCGCCTCCATCGCGCGGCGCGCGATCTGCACCGGCGTCTGGCCGGCCACGATGGGCAGCGTCGCCACCGCGACCTGCTCGCCCAGCACCTTGAGCTGCTCCTGCGCCGCCGGACGGTGGATGTCCAGCGAGGCCATCAGCACCTTCTTGCGCTCGGAGCCGGTCAGGCGTTTGCCCAGCTTGGCGGTCGTCGTCGTCTTGCCCGAACCCTGCAGGCCGACCACCAGGATGCCGACCGGGGCCGGCGCCATCAGGTCGATGCCCTGGCTCTCTGCGCCCAGCATCTCGACCAGATGATCGTGGACGACCTTGACCACCATCTGGCCCGGCGTGACCGAGCGCAGCACCGCGCTGCCGGTCGCCTTGGCGCGCACCGCATCGATGAAGGACTTGACCACCGGCAGCGCGACATCGGCCTCCAGCAGCGCCACGCGAATCTCGCGCAGCGCCTCGACGACGTCCTGTTCCTTCAGAACGCCGCGTCGCTTGAGGCTCTCGAAGACCTCGCCCAGCTTGCCGGTCAGCGTGTCGAACATGATGCCGCGGTCACGTCTCGAATTCGGTTCGCATGCTTTGCCCGGCGCCCAACGCAGAACGCGCCAGCGCGCGAAACTCGCGGGC
>JBFWNZ010000064.1:0-14125 GCA_050250795.1 Alphaproteobacteria bacterium
GAGGCCGAGAACGCGCGGGTCCGGCTGGTGCAGATGCCCGTGCCGGCGGCGCGGATCACGCTCCGTGTCGACGATCGCGCAGTGCGGCAGATGCTGCTGAATCTCCTGTCCAACGCCATCCGCTATTCACGGCCGGACGGCTCGGTCGCCGTCCGCACGGAGTTCGGACAGGACCGCAGCCTGCGCATCATGGTCGAAGACAAAGGCATCGGAATCGCGCCCGAGGAACTTGCCTTCGTGCAGCAGCCGTTCGAGCGCTCCAGCCGGGCCCGCCAGCATGGCGTGGGCGGCATGGGCCTCGGTCTGTCGATCGTGGCCTCGTTGATCGCGTTGCATGACGGGCGGCTGGACCTGGCGAGCGAGCCCGGAGCCGGGACGACCGCGACGCTGGTCCTGCCGGCGGACCGTGTGCAGGTGCAGGAGCGGCTTCCCGCCGCCTGACGCCTCTAGCGGCCGCGGCGTCCCTTGCGGGATCCCGTGCCCTTTGCGGCGCGCCGTCCCTGGGGAAGGATGTCGCGCGGGACGGAGCGGATATCGGCGGCGATGCCGGGGTCGAGGGGGGCGGCGTTGGCGGGCATCTCCAGATCGTGCGCCTCAAGCCGCTTGATCTCGTCGCGCAGGCGCGCCGCCGTCTCGAACTCCAGATCGGCCGCGGCAGCCCGCATCCGCACCTCCAGTTCCGCCAGATAGGTCTTGAGGTCCATCCCGACCAGATGCGGGCGCTCTGCGTCGCCGGTCTGGACCGTCAGATGGTCGCGCTCATAGACGCTGTCCAGGATGTCGGCGATGGACTTGCGGACCGATTCCGGCGTGATCCCATGCGCGGCATTGTAGGCCTGCTGCCGTTCGCGCCGTCGGTTCGTCTCCTCGATGGCGGCCTTGAGGGACTCGGTCATGACGTCGGCATACAGGATGACGCGGCCGTCGAGGTTGCGTGCGGCGCGGCCGATGGTCTGGATCAGCGAGGTGCGCGAGCGCAGATAGCCCTCCTTGTCGGCGTCGAGGATGGCGACCAGGGCGCATTCGGGAATGTCGAGCCCTTCGCGCAGGAGGTTGATGCCGATCAGGATGTCGAAGCTGCCCAGCCGCAGGTCGCGGATGATCTCGATCCGCTCCAGCGTCTCCACGTCGGAATGGATGTAGCGGACCTTGAGGCCGGCCTCGGTCATGTATTCGGTCAGGTCCTCGGCCATGCGCTTGGTCAGTGTCGTGACCAGCACGCGCTGGCCCTTCTGCACGCAGATCCGGCATTCGGCGAGCAGATCGTCGACCTGGCTCTCGGTCGGGCGGATGAGGCAGATGGGGTCGATCAGGCCGGTCGGCCGCACCACCTGCTCGACGAAGACGCCGCCCGTCTGTCCCATCTCCCAGGGGCCGGGGGTCGCCGAGACGAAGACCGTGGACGGCCGCATGGCGTCCCATTCCTCGAACTTCAGCGGCCGGTTGTCGATGCAGGAGGGCAGGCGGAAGCCGTACTCCGCCAAGGTCGACTTGCGGGCATAGTCGCCCCGGAACATGCCGCCGATCTGCGGCACGGTGACATGGCTTTCATCCACGATCAGCAGGGCGCTATCGGGCAGATACTCGAACAGCGTCGGCGGCGGCTCGCCCGGATTGCGGCCGCTGAGATAGCGGGAATAGTTCTCGATCCCCGCGCAGGCGCCCGTGGCCTCGATCATTTCCAGGTCGAAGGTGGTGCGCTGGTCCAGGCGCTGCGCCTCGAGCAGCTTGCCCTGCGCTTCCAGTTCGGCCAGCCGCAGTTTGAGGTCGCGCTGGATCAGCTTGACCGCCTGCTGCAGCGTCGGCTTCGGCGTCACATAATGACTGTTCGCATAGACCCGGACCTGCTCCAGGGCGTCCGTCTTTTCCCCGGTCAGCGGGTCGAACTCGTGGATGGCCTCGATCTCGTCGCCGAACAGCGACAGCCGCCAGGCCCTGTCCTCGTAATGCGCGGGGAATATCTCGATCACGTCGCCGCGGACGCGGAAGGCGCCGCGCTGGAAATTCGTGTCGTTGCGGCGGTATTGCAGTTCGACCAGCCGGCGCATGATCTCGCGCGGATCCTTCCGCTCGCCCAGCTTCAGCGGCATGACCATCTGGGAATAGGTCTCGACCGAGCCGATGCCGTAGATGCAGGAGACCGAGGCGACGATGATGACGTCGTCGCGCTCCAGCAGCGACCGGGTCGCCGAGTGGCGCATCCGGTCGATCTGCTCGTTGATGGACGACTCCTTCTCCACATAGGTGTCGGTCCGGGGCACATAGGCCTCGGGCTGGTAATAGTCGTAGTAGGAGACGAAGTACTCGACCGCGTTTCCCGGAAAGAACGACTTCATCTCGCCGTAGAGCTGGGCCGCCAGCGTCTTGTTCGGGGCGAGGATCAGCGCCGGCCGCTGCAGCCGGGCGATCACATGCGCCATGGTGAAGGTCTTGCCCGAGCCCGTGACGCCCAGCAGCACCTGATCCCGCTCGCCGCCGACAATGCCGGCGAACAGGTCCCGGATCGCCTGGGGCTGGTCGCCCGCCGGCTGGAATTCGGACACGATCTCGAACCGCCGTCCGCCTTCGCCGAGCGGACGGTCGAAACGCTTTTCCGGCGACCATTGAGTCAGATAGGCCGCGCCGGCATCCGAAAGCTGGGGAGGCTGGGACATGTCGGACTCAATATAGGTGCTGCGAGCCCGGCAAGGTAGATCGACGGAATGTCGGGCCGTCGATCTTCAGATGCGGAAATAACAACAAGATAAACAGGAATTATGGCTCGAATATGTTTCGTATTAACCGAATGTAAGAATTGTAAAATCGCCCGATTCTACAAATCGGATCGAGTATTCCGGGCGTTCTATATCATCGGGAGGGGCAAGATTAATTAAGGGGATAAAGCCATGTCTGGCCAGAGACCCTTTTTGGATCGTGTTCTTGTCGCCGAGATGGTGCCGTTGCGCCGCTATGCACGCTCACTCACGCGCGACTCCGATGGCGCCGAGGATCTGATGCAGGCGGGCCTGTTGCGTGCCTTGTCGCGCGCCGAGGACTGTCCGCCGCATACCAACCTGCGGTCCTGGCTGTTCGCGATCACGCGGAACGAGTTCATCTGCCGCCTGCGCCGGACGCGAAGCCGTGGAATGCATCTGCCGGCCGACGAGGCCGCCCATGGCATGGCCGTTGCGCCGGACCAGGAGTGGCGCGTCGAACTGCGCCAGTTGCATCGGGCGGTGATGAAGCTGCCGGAGAGCGAACGGCGGCTTCTGGGCGCCGTCGCCTATGACGGGTGCAGCTATGCCGATGCGGCGGCCGGCCTGGAGGTTGCCGTCGGGACGGTGAAGTCGAGGGTCGCCCGGACGCGGCAGCGGCTGCGCGAAACCTGACGCGCAGCCGCCGGTCCGCTATTCGTGCGACGGGGTCAGCGGCACCGGCGGCGCCTTCGGGTTCAGCGGTTTCGCCTCGCCCGTCTCGCGCGCCTTGGACGCGCGGTCGATCCGGTCGGTGAAAAGCTCCGTATCGGGATCGGCCAGTTCCGCCTGGCGGTATTTCTCGATCGCCTGATCGTAGCGGCCGAGCTCGTACAGGCTGTCGCCCCAGTCGCCGAGAAACTCCTCGGAATGGGCGCCCAGCGCCGCCGCCGTCCGGAAGCGCTGGTCGGCCAGCCGGTAGTTCTTGGCGACGGCATAGCCCTGGCCGATGGTGTGGAAGCGGTCGCCGACCTCGCTGTCCAGCGTCTTCGCGCGCTCGTACTGGCTGTGCGCGGCATCGGGCTGCTGCATGGCGGCGAAGGCGTCGCCGTAGAAGGCGGCCACCATGGCGCTTTCCGAACCCATCTTGCTCGCCGCGCCGAAGTCTTCGAAGGCGCGGTCCACGTCGTCGGAGGCGAGATGCGCCAGCCCGCGCAGCAGATGGGCGCTCTGAAGGTTTGCGCCCGTGCAGACCCACGACTGGTAACGCCTGCAGTCCAGAAGCAATTCGGATGCGGCCGCGATGGTGACCTCGTAGTCGTTGGTCACGGAATCGCGGATGAAGTGATAGGACAGGGCCTCGAAGGGATAGACATAGCTCATCACCTGAAGCCCCAACTGGTCCATCAGCGCGTCGGGGTCGTCCATCGGCACGTCGCCCTGGTTGACGGCATAGCCCCGAACGGCGTGGTCGCCGCGGATGCGCCAGTGGGCCTCCTCGCCGTGCTGGGTGATCTCCAGTTCCAGGACGGCCGGTTCCAGGCCCACCATGTCCTCGGCCGCGCGGAGCAGGTCGAGCACGCCGAAATAGGACGCGACCTCGCCGATCGGTTTGACGTCGCCTTCGATGACGAACGAGGCCTCCTGGAGCGAGCCCACCTCGACCTGTATCCGGCGCATCGAATCCACGACCTGGTTCGTCACCAGCCGCTCGGAATAGCCCCGTTCCTCGAGAAAGGGCGGTACGGCATAGGTCCGAACCTCGGAAACGCCCCAGTGGCTGTAGCTGCTGCTGGCGAGCAGCGCGGCGACGAGGGAGGCGGTGTAGAAAAAGACGGTGAAATCCATTGGGGTGATCTCCGAAACCCGGCGCGGCGATGGCCTTGCGCCCGATCTATTCCATGCTCTTCTTGGCGTCCTGGAAGCCTTGCTTCAGGTCGTCATAGGCGCTGGCGACCTTGCGCTTGGCCGAGTCCCACGCGCTTTGGCTGGCTTCGCCCAGGGCCTGTGCCTGCTCGCCCAGCGCGGCGCGCTTCTCGGCCAGCGCCCGGCGCGTCGCCTGCCATTTGCCGGCGGCGGCATCGCCGGCATCCCGCGCCTTGGCCTCCAGTTCCTCGATCTGCCGGTCCGCGGCGGCCATGCGCTCGCGCAGCCAGCCGGCGAGCTGCTCCTTCTGCTCGTAGCTGTATTGTTTGCTGTCCGCGTAGGTTTCCGCCGCATCCTGCTTCAGGCTTTCCGATGCCGGCTTCGACGGTTCGGCTGCGCCCGCCGCGGCGGCAAAGGCCGCGCCAAGCAGCAGGCCCAGCAGGATGGGCGCGGCGGCTTTGAGGATTGTCGACGGATCGATGCGCATCATGGGGGCCCTCCCGACTGCCGGAGATGGCATGAAGGTGGAACGTCCCTGTTCCGAAACGGTTCCGTCGAACGGGCGGGAACTGTGGCGCCGGCGCCGTGTTTCATTCGCAGCGTCATAACGAATGGAGGACGCAATGCTTGGCTGGGCCGTTGTATTCCTGATTCTCGCGCTGATCAGCGCGTTGCTGGGTTTCGGCGGCGTCGCCGCGGTGGCGACGGATATCGCGCAGATCCTGTTCTTCCTGTTCCTGATCCTGTTCGTCCTGAGTCTGGTGGTTCGGGCATTCCAGGGCCGTCCGCCGCCCGCGTGACGCGGCTGCGCCGCCCCGTCCGGCCGGATGTTGCCGGACGGGGGCGGTGCCGCTAGCTTCGGCGGGCCATGCTGCTTCCCCGCACCCTCAGTCCCGCCGCCGCCTATCTGCTGTTGATCTTCTGCACCGCGTTGTGGGGCAGCAACGCGGTCGTCGGCCGTGCGGTGCACGACCATCTGCCGCCGGTGGGGCTCGCCTTCTGGCGCAATGCCGCAGCCCTGACGGTGCTGTTGATCCTGGCCCGCCCGCCGCTGCTGCGCCAGCGCCAGGCGATCCTGCGCGAGTGGCGGCTGCTGCTGATTGCGGGGGCGCTGGGCATCAGCGCCTTCAATGCCCTGTTCTATGGCGGGGTGCACACCACCACGGCGATCAACGCCACGATGGTGATGGCGCTCAGCCCCGTCGCGATCCCCGTCTTCGCGCTGTTTCTGCTGGGCGAACGCGTGACGCCGGTCCAGATCGCCGGGATGCTGATCTCGCTTGCCGGGGTGCTGGTCGTGATGTGCCGCGGCGACTGGGATGCGTTCCGGGCCTTCGCCTTCGTGCCCGGCGACCTGCTGATCGCGGCGGCGATGGTCTGCTGGTCGCTGTATGCGGTGCTGGCGAAGCGGCGGCCGCCGGAGATGGACCCGTACCTGTTCCTGACCGCGATGCTGGCCTTCGGCGTGTCCGCTCTGCTGCCGGTCTACCTGCTGGAATCGGCCCTCTGGATCGCCTACCCGTTCACGCTGGAGGCGGTGCTGGCGCCGATCTATCTGGGCGTGTTCCCGACCGCGATCGCGCTGATCCTGTTCAACCGGGCGGTGGAGGTCGTGGGGGCGAACAAGACCGGCCCGTTCAACCATGTGACGCCGGTGTTCGCGGCGCTCTGGTCGATCCTGTTCCTGGACGAGGGGCTGATGCTCTTCCACCTGGGCGGCGCGGTGCTGATCCTGGGGGGCGTGTGGTGCGCGTCCTGGAGCCGGCGGGCGGCCTGAGGGAGAAGAAGGGGAAGGGGGCGCCCCCGCCGGGGAGGGAACGGGGGCGCCCGAGGCCGAAGCGGAACCGGTTGGGGTTACCGGGAGGCGAGCAGGGGCAGGCTCGCGGTTTCCGCCTCGGCGATCACGACGAAGCGCAACGGGTTGCCGGGCAGCATCGGGTCCTCCGGCATGTCGGAGACGAGCGCGACCTGCGGATGGGCGGATGGGGCCGCCGCCCAGGGCTGGTCGCGGTGCACGATGCGGATATCGGCGACCCGGTACGCGGTCGTCCGGCCGTTGCCGGCATCGATCCGCAGGAGATCGCCCGGCAGAAGCTCACCCACGCGCATCGACGGCGTCGTCGCCAGGACCGGGAGGTCGGGGGTCCCGTCGGACGCCGCCGCGCGCGCAGGCACGACGGTGTCGAGGGCGATGCGAGGTGCGGTCAGGCGGACGGCCGTGGAGTCGCCGGCGCCTGCCGCCCCGGCCAGAAGGCCGGTCGCGACGAGGCCGATCGCTGCGGTCTTGAGAATTCGGCTGTTCATCGCATCCTCCGTTCGGCTGCTCGAACCGACGCCCTTAATAAAGGCGCGGCATGCGGCAGCGATGCGGAGGGATCTCGGCGGTCCTGCGATCAATTATGGCGATGTCGGGGCGGCCGGTTCAGCCGTCCTTGTCGATGGAGCCGACCGTGGCGTCCGCCAGCGTGGTCGCGACAGGCTTGCCGCCGGCCGCGTCCAGATAGAGCTTCACGTCCTTGCGGCCCATCTGGAGGACATGTTCGCGCATCGTCTCGATGGCCGGCCAGTTGCGCACGATGAAGCTGTCGCCCGAGGCGCTCTTCATGATCTCCAGCAGCGCGTCCTGGGCGAGGCCATAGGCGCCGGCGAAGGCGATGGCTTCGGTCAGCAGGCGGTTGGTGCCGACGGCCATGAGGTTGTTCGCCAGCTTGGCCACCGTGCCCATGCCGACATCGCCGCAATGGAAGATGCGGCCCATCCGCTCCAGCATCGGCCGGTGACGCTCGATGGAATCCTTGCTGCCGCCCGCCATGAGGGCGAGCGTGCCCTCGGCCGCCTTGAAGGGAAAGCCGCTGACGGGACAGTCGATCACGTCGATGCCGCGCGGTGCCACCTCGCGCGCCAGGTTGCGGCTGAAATCGGGGTCGATGGTGCTCATCACGATCACGGTGGCGCCGGAGGACAGGCCCGCGAGCGCGCCGGTCCCGCCATCGAGCACGGACCGGGTCTCCGCCGCGTCGCGGACCATCGTCAGCACCGCGGCGGCACCCTGCGCGGCCTCGCGCGGGCTGGCGGCTTCGGCGAGCCCGTGCGGGAGCAGGGCCTCAATGGGATCGCGCCGCCGGTTGACGCAACTGGCCACCCGATAGCCGCCATCCAGCAGGCGTCGGGCCATCGGTCCGCCCATCGCGCCGAGGCCGAGAAATGCGACCCGCGAATCAGCCATGGCTTTCCCCCTTTGCATCCGGCCGTCACCGCCGGGTTGCCGCCACTGTAGGAACCCGCTTCCGACCGGGTCAAGGCGAAGGGAGGCATGTGCTGCGCGGATGGCCGCAGGCCGTTTCTGTCGTTGAACCCTACGGGCAAGGGGAATAGGGTTGGCCGCATTTTTGTGCAACCACCCGGAAAAACGGACTACTCCCATGGCCAGTTACCTCGCCTCCCGTCTCGCGCGCGTGAAGCCATCCGCCACCGTCGCCGTCACGACGAAAGCGAATGAGATGAAGCGCGCCGGCATGGATGTCATCGCGCTGGGCGCCGGCGAGCCCGATTTCGACACCCCGGAACCGATCAAGCAGGCGGCGATCCGCGCGATGCAGCGCGGCGAGACGAAGTATCCGCCGCCCGCCGGCATTCCCGAGCTGCGCGAGGCCGCCGCCGCCAAGTTCAAGCGCGAGAACAACCTGACCTACACGCCCGACCAGATCTGCGTCGGCGTCGGCGGCAAGCAGGTGATCTTCAACGCCATGATGGCGACGCTGAACCCCGGCGACGAGGTGATCATCCCGGCGCCGTACTGGGTGTCCTATGTGGATGTCGTGGCGCTGTTCGAGGGCGAGCCCGTCATCGTGACGGGGGTCGAGTCCACGGGCTTCAAGATCACGGCCCAGCAGCTTGAGGCGGCGATCACGCCGCGCACCAAGTGGTTCATGCTGAACAGCCCGTCCAACCCGACCGGCGCGGCCTATACCTGGGACGAGCTGAAGGCGCTGGGCGAGGTGCTGCTGCGCCACCCGCAGGTGCTGATCTTCGCCGACGACATGTATGAGCACATCCTCTACGACGGGCTGAAGTTCTGCTCCATCGCCGAGGTGGTGCCCGCGCTGTACGACCGGACGCTGACCATGAACGGCGTGTCCAAGGCCTATTGCATGACCGGCTGGCGCGTCGGCTATGCCGGCGGTCCGAAGGACCTGATCAAGGCGATCAACATGGTGCAGTCGCAGGCCTGCACCGGCACGGCGATCATCAGCCAGTGGGCGGCGGTCGAGGCGTTGAACGGCGACCAGGGCTTCATCGCCGACAATGTCGCGGTGTTCCGGGAACGGCGCGATCTGGTCGTCTCGATGCTGAACCAGGCGAACGGCCTCACCTGCGCGATGCCCGAAGGCGCCTTCTACGTCTATCCGTCCTGCAAGGGGCTGATCGGCAAGACGACGCCGAAGGGCAAGACCATCGCCAATGACGAGGATTTCGTGACCTTCCTGCTTGAGGAGGAAGGCGTGGCGGTGGTGCATGGCGCGGCGTTCGGCCTGTCTCCCTATTTCCGCATCTCCTATGCGGCGGCGACGGAGCAACTGGAAGAGGCCTGCACCCGCATCCAGCGCGTCTGCGGGAAGCTGCGCTAGGCACCGGTCATGCGGATCGCGGTCCTCGGCCCCGGCGGCGTCGGCGGCTATTTCGGCGGCCGGCTTGCCGCCGCGGGCGAGGACGTGACCTTCATCGCGCGCGGGGCGCATCTCGCCGCGATCCGCGATTCCGGCCTGCGGGTCGAAAGCCCGAACGGGGATTTCCGCGTCCATCCGGCGCGGGTCGCGGACGACCCCGCGGCGGTCGGGCCGGTGGATGTCCTGCTGTTCGCGGTCAAGCTGTTCGACACCGAGGCGGCGGCGGACTTCGCCCGGCCGCTGGTGGGGCCGGACACGACGGTCGTCAACCTGCAGAACGGCGTCGAATCCGAGGTGATCGCGGCGGGCATCCTGGGCGCCGACCGCGTGATGGGCGGCGTCGCCTATATCGCGGCGGTCATCGCCGAACCGGGGCTGGTGCGGCAGACGGGCGCCTTCGCGCGGCTGGTGTTCGGCGAGATGGACGGCACGCTGTCCGCGCGCGGTCGCCGGCTGGAGGAAGCCTGCCGGAAGGCCGGTATCGAGGCGACCTTGTCGCCGCAGGTGCAGGTCGAGATCTGGCGCAAGTTCCTGATGCTGGCGGCGGTCAGCAGCATCACCGCGGCCACCCGCCTGCCCATCGGCGCGCTGCGCGACGATCCCCATCTGCGGCAGCTGTTCGTGGATTCCATCGCCGAGGCGGCGGCCGTCGGCCGCGCATCGGGCGTGGCGCTGCCGCCGGATGCGGAGGCGGCGACGATGACGCTTCTGGACGGATTGCCGGCGCCGATGGTGGCGTCGATGGTCCACGACCTCAATGGCGGGCGCCGGATGGAGCTCGACCGGCTGGGCGGTGCCGTCGTCCGGCTCGGCCGCATGGCCGGCGTGCCGACGCCCGTACATGGCGCGCTCTATGCCGTGCTGAAGCCCTATATCGACGGCCGTCCCGGCTGACGCCGCGCCGAATCCGCTTGCATCCGCGCGGCGGTCGCGGAACCATCGTTCCATAAACAGGCGACTCCCGCGCGGGGCCGGTTCGGCACCCTCCCGCTGGTATCGTGACGAGTGCCGAAGTGGCGCGCGACTGGCCCCCGACGGGTTGCGCGAACACTAGGGAGTAAACGATGCCTGGAAAGAACCCGGCGGCGCCCCGTTGCGCCGCACTCGTCGGCTCGTATCTCAGCGGCAAGACCACCCTGCTCGAAGCGTTGCTGTTCGCGACCGGCGCCATTCCGCGCAAGGGAAGCGCGCGCGACGGCAGCATGGTGGGCGATGCCGCGCCCGAAGCGCGAAGCCGCAGCATGAGCACGGAGATCGCCGCCGCCAGCACCAGCTATCTGGGCGAGACCTGGCACTTCCTGGATTGTCCGGGCTCGGTCGAACTGGCGCATGAGGCGCGTGCCGCGCTGATGGTGGCGGATGTCGCGGTGGTGGTGTGCGAGCCGGAGATCGAGAAGGCGCTGTCGGTCGCATCGATGCTGCATTTCCTGGACGAGCACCGGATTCCGCACATCCTGTTCATCAACAAGATCGACCATGCGACGGCGCGCGTACGCGAATTGATGGAGGCGCTGCAGTCCGTCTCGGATCGCAAGCTGGTGCTGCGGCATGTCCCGATCCGCGACGGCGAGACGGTCACCGGCTATGTCGACCTCGTGTCCGAGCGGGCCTATCGCTATGAGCCGGGCTCGCCGTCGAAGCTGGTCGAACTGCCGGAGACGGTCGCGGAACGGAACGCCGAGGCGCGGCAGGAGCTGCTGGAATCCCTCGCGGATTTCGACGACGCGCTGCTGGAGCAACTGCTTGAGGACACGGTCCCCGACAAGCACGCGATCTATGCGCAACTTGCCAAGGATCTGAAGGGCGACCTGATCGTGCCGGTGTTCCTGGGCGCGGCGGAACGCCAGTCGGGGGTGGAGCGTCTGCTGAAGGCGTTGCGTCACGAGACGCCGGAGGTGGCGGAGACCTTCGCGCGGCTGGGCGGGGCGGGGACGGCGCCGCTGGCGCAGGTGTTCAAGACGCAGCACATGGCGCATGCCGGCAAGCTGTCGCTGGCCCGCATCTGGCGCGGCACGGTCAAGGACGGCATGTCCTTCGGCGAGCACCGCGTCTCGGGCCTGTTCCGGATGAAAGGCGGCGAGCAGGAGAAGCTGGCGACGGCCGCGGAGGGCGATGTGGTGGCGCTTGGCCGCATGGAGGGCGTCGCCACCGGCCAGACCCTGTCGACCGCGGGGGCGGACGGCTCGCTGGCCTGGCCGGCGCCGCCGGCACCCGTCTATGCCCTGGCGCTGGAGCCCGAGCGGCGCGAGGACGAGGTGAAGCTGTCGGCGGCGCTGGCCAAGGTCATGGACGAGGACCCGTCGCTGTCGGTCCGGCACGATCCCGATACCGGCCAATTGCTGCTGCGCGGCCAGGGCGACATCCACCTGCAGATCGCCGCCGACAAGCTGCGCGGCCGCTTCCGGGTGGGGGTCGCGACGCGCAGGCCGCAGACGCCCTACAAGGAGACGATCCGCAAGGCGGTACAGCAGCATGCCCGGCACAAGAAGCAGTCGGGCGGGCATGGCGAGTTCGGCGACGTGCATGTGGAGGTGAAGCCGCTGCCGCGCGGGACGGGCTTTGCCTTCGTCGACAACATCAGCGGCGGCGTCATTCCCCGGCAGTACATTCCCGCCGTGGAGGCTGGCGCGCGGGAATCGCTGACCCAGGGGCCGATGGGCTTTCCGGTCGTCGACGTGCAGGTGACGCTCTATGACGGCCAGTATCACACGGTGGACAGTTCCGACATGGCCTTCCGCCGCGCCGGAAGCCTGGCGATGCGGGAAGCCATGCCGAAATGCGACCCGGTGCTGCTGGAGCCGATCTGCCGCGTCGCGGTCTCCACGCCCAGCCAGTTCACCGCACGGGCACAGGCGGTGATCACCCGCCGGCGCGGGCAGATTCTGGGGTTCGACGCCAAGGCCGAATGGAAAGGCTGGGACGAGATCGCGGCAAACATGCCACAGTCGGAACTGGCCGATCTGATCGTCGAACTGCGTTCGGCGACGGCCGGGGCCGGGACTTTCGAATGGCAGTTCGACCACTTGGCCGAACTCGTCGGCCGCGAGGCGGAGAGCATCCTGGCCAGTCGGCATGCGGCTCAATAGGCGGAACGACAAAGGGGAGAAACCCAAGCATGTTCGATGCGGGACGGATGGCGGCGGCGCTGATCGAGGCGCGCCGCGCGGAAGGGTCGCTGACCTGGCCGGAGGTGCCGGGCAGCCTGGATGAGGCCTATGCGGTGCTGGACGCCATCGTGGCGCAGTCCGGCGACACGCTGGGCGGCTGGAAGGTCGCGATGACCAATCCGGCGTCGCTGGAGAAGATGAAGACCCATGAGGCGGCCTATGGCCAGCTTCTCGGCTCCTACATCTATCCCGACGGGGTACGGCTCAAGACCGGGGCCGACTGCATGCGGCGGGTCGAATGCGAATACGCCTTCCGACTGGGGCGCGACCTGCCCTCGCGGACCAAGCCCTATACCGAGGCCGAGGTCGCCGACGCGGTTGCGACGCTGCACCCGGCCATCGAGATCGCCCATTGCCGCCTGCAAGGGGCGTTCGATGTCGGGGCCAAGGCCATCATCGCCGACTATTGCGGCAACTATGCCTTCATCTATGGCGAAGGCGTGGCCGATTGGCGCGGCCTGGACATCCAGGACCAGCCGGTCACGCTGCAGGTCGATGGCCAGACGGTGGCCACGGGCTGCGGGCGCGAGGTGCTGGGCAACCCGCTGACCTCGCTGGCCTTTCTGGCGAACAAGCTGAGCGCCCGCGGCATGGGCCTGAAAGCCGGAGAGTTCGTCACGACGGGGACCACGATGGGCATGCATGCGTCGCCGCAGCGCTGCCGTCTGGTCGCCGATTTCGGCCCCTTGGGGACCTGCACGGCGACGCTGATCGCCTGATATCGTGGAAATGGCGAGGCCGCTGCCGGGCCGGCGGCGGCCTTTTCTTGACTATTATCCGCTGCAAGCACACTTTGAGAGATAAATTAGAATCTCTATAAAGTGAAGGCGTCGATGTCGGGGATGCTGTTGGACTATGCCGGGACGCTGCCGCTGATCGCGGTGGGCGCCCTTGCCAGCCTCGTTGCGGGACTTGCGACAGGCGTCGGTGCGATTCCGGTCCTGTTCGGCGGGACCATCGGACAGCGCCGGCAGGATACCATGCTGGGTTTCGCGGCCGGCGTCATGCTGGCGGCAACGGCCTTCTCACTGGTTCTGCCATCGGTCGAAAGCGGTGCCGAGGTCTATGGCAGCCGCATTCTCGCCGGGACCGTCACGGGCCTCTCGATCCTGGCGGGTGCGGTCGGCCTGACGCTGCTGCATCGCTACGCGCCGCACGAGCATTTCATCAAGGGGCGGGAGGGTGCGGATATCGGGCATCTCCGCCGTCTCTGGCTGTTCGTCATCGCGATCACGCTGCACAATTTCCCCGAAGGGCTGGCGGTCGGCGTCGGCTTCGGCGGCGGCGACATCGCCAACGGCATGGCGCTGATGACGGGCATCGGCCTGCAGAACATGCCGGAAGGGCTCGCCGTCGCCCTGGCGCTGCGGTCCGCCGACTACAGCCGCGGCCGGGCGTTCGCAGTGGCGGTGGCCACGGGCCTTGTCGAGCCGGTCGGCGGATTGCTCGGGATCGGCGCCGTAAGCTTTTCCGACGCCGTGCTGCCGGTCGGGCTCGCACTGGCCGGCGGCGCGATGCTGTTCGTGATTTCCCATGAGATCATCCCCGAGACCCATCGGCGGGGCTCCGACATGCATGCCACGGCGGGGCTGATGGTGGGGTTCGTTACGATGATGTTTCTGGACGTCCTTTTGGGATAATGAGGGGATAGGATCGAAGCCTGTCCCGAACCAAGCCTTGTGAGGAGAAGACGACATGTCGAGCGAAGGTCTACATTCGCCGCGTGAGCGGTTGAGCGCGAAGACCCTGGCCA
>JBFWNZ010000065.1:0-14078 GCA_050250795.1 Alphaproteobacteria bacterium
CGATGCGTGTCGCCCCCACGGCAAATCCCGTCGCCGCATCGGCCAGCATCGCCGCAGGGCCGCCGAGAGCCCCGAGCAGGGTCGAAGCATTCGGTCCCGCGACCGCGACCACGGCATGGGCGGCCGTCGTGTCCACCGAGACAACCCTGTCTCCCGGCTGTGTGGCATGGCGCAACTGCGACACCAGGGATTCGGCTCGATCCGGATAGGTCGTCAGCAGAAAATCCTCGTCCCCCAGCCGGGCGACCACGACCGCTCCGATTGCGCGTCCCCACGATTCGCGCGGGCGCGTCAAGCGTGCCTGGCCGGCCGGCAGCTCTGCGGGCCGGCCCGTCAGGACCCGGTTCAGAAGCAACGCCGCATCCGCGCCGGACACGATTGCCTTGCCCAGGTCCGAACGGTCCATCAAACCGATATGACCGCGAACGGCGCGCGCCTCGGCCTCGACCGCGGCGGCGGACGAGGCGAAGGAGGCCGGCATCAGCCACGACCCAAAGCCCTGCATGAGGGCTCCGGCCGACCGATGAACACGGTCGAGCGGTCCCCGGCGGGACGCCAGACCGGGCGGGTCGGCCAGGTCGCCAAGGGTCAGCGCCGCAGCCGGATCGGCCGGCATCCAGACGAGATGCGGATCGGGCACGGTTTCGGGCCCACCCGCGAAGAGCCGGTGCAGCGTCGCCACTTCGGATGGATCGCCGCGGCGTTCGCCCAGATCGCCCGGTGCCGAAACACCCTCTGCAATCCGTTCCGCCAGGTTCTGCCGCGTCAGTTCGCCCGCCCGGTCCACATAATCGGACCCGCTGCCGCGCCGCATCACGTCGTCCACCAGCGGCCAGGCGAGATTCGGACGCGAGGCGACCCGGGGGCCGAGCAACGTGCCTCGCACGGCTGCTTCGCCGGCTGCCAAGCCGTCGAGTTCGGCGGCGGCGATCTCGGCAACACCCGCCGCCGCCCCGGCCAGCAGAATGCCCGGCGGCATGGCTTTAACGGCCAAGCGGTCCGCCAAGGGGTCGTAGCATGGCTGTGCCCTTGCCTGTATCGCGAGATCGAGGGCGGGATGCCATCCGATTCCGACGCACAGGGATTCGCACATGATCCGCAAAGCCGCGCTATCGATCCGATCCGGCCCGGCGGCGGGCGCCGCAACCACCGCACCCAGTCGCGTGCCGCCCTCGGTCGGCAAGCCTGCGACGACCGTGTGTCCCCGGAATACCGGCACTCCCCGGGCCGAGATCGCACGACGCAGCGGTTCGTCGGCGGGATCGACCTCGATGTCCAGCACTGCAGGCACCTCGACCCCGGCATCCAGCAGCGTCAGCGCGGTGCCGAGCCCGACGCCGCCGGCCGCCGCCACGACGGTCCGCGATCCGGGCCGCACACCGTACAGGTGGATGAGCTGTTCGGCTGTCCTGGCCTGGATCACGCCGGGCAGATCGTTGTCGCGGAACACCATCCGCTGCCCGATGGCGCCGGTCGCCAGCACAACGGCATCCGCCCGAAGAACGGTTCGGCGCCCGTCGCGCCAGATATCGAGCCGCCGGTCCCCGTCGAGGCCGAAGCAGACGGCCCCTGTCCAGACCTGCACGCCTGCGCGCTCGGCAAGCGCCTGGACCAGAGCATCGCGCCGCAGAGGTGCCGCCCGCCCCTCCGGATCGAGACGGCCGTGGAGAAGCCCGCCGCCGAGAACCGGCAGCCGCTCGACCAGCACAACCTCGCTCCCGGCATCCGCTGCAGCGATGGCGGCAGCGATTCCGGCCGGACCGCCGCCGATCACCGCGACCTCGGTCCGGACATGTCCGGCAGCCGCAACCCGACGGCCCGCGACAGGCAGGCTTGGCATCGCGCCGGAGCGCCCCGGTCCGCCGGGCAGGATGTCCATCCCGCTCACCAGCGGTGCCGTGTCTGCGGCAAGATAAGGACGGTCGGAAAGCGAGACCCAGCTCTCGCCGCCCGGTTCGCCCAACGCGTGCACGCCGCGGGGACGGTTGTTCCGGCGCGACGACGCCAGCGCCCAGACGCCGTTCGCGATCAAGGCACTGGCCACCGTATCCCCGGCCAAACCGTGCAATGCCCGGCCCGCAAAGCGAAAGGCCAGGGGTCTTTCCCGGACGATCAACCGGCCGAAGGGTGGAGGCAGACGATCACGCGCCATGAGAAACCGCCCGCCGTCAGGCCGCGGTCCGGCAGCCGGCGCCGAAACGCCGCGACGAGAACGCGGGAGGCAGTGCAGCCGCATCACCCGCCAATGCGTCGGCCAGCATCGCTGCCGCCACCGGCGCAGCCCACACGGTTGCATCGCCCCATGCTGCGTTGACCAGCAGGCCGTCGGGGTCGCAAGGCCCGACAATCGGAAGTCCGTCCGGGGTTCGCTCGCGGGGAACCCGCCGGCGCTGTGCCACCGCCGCCGCCGCCAGCGCAGGGAACAGGGCGACCGCCTGCGCGGCCGCAGCGGCGCCCATGATCGTGACCGCACCCTCGGCATCCTGCCATATCTCGACCCCCAGGGCCTCGGATGCCACCGACGGCATGAGCCAAGGCGCGAAGGGCAGTGTCTTGATGCGGTCAACCCAATCGAGATGCAACGGCAACCCGACCGCAGCGGTCATGCCCATGGCGATGGCCGGCCCGTTCAGAAGAACGCGCTCGGCATGGATAACGCCATGCGAGGTCTCGATCCCCGATACCCGCCCCGCAACCGTTCTCAGACGGATCGGCGTAACGCCGGCAAGCAGATGGCAGCCTCGCCGGACGGCGCTGCCCGCCATTCGGCGCAGGATACTCTCCATCGGCAGAAGAGCCGCGTCCCGGAAGTAAGTGCCCTCACGAACCGCCAGCCTCGTCCCGTCGAACAATGAAAGGCCTGGGCACAGCCGGCGCAAATCGTCCCGGTCGAGCGGTACCGACCGCGACCCGACCGCGCCCGCAAGATGGGCCTGGAAGCGATAGGCGGCAGCCGAGTCCTCGCCATGCGCAAGGAGGACATGGCCTCCGGCGCGCCGCCTGCGCAAACCCGCGATCCGACGCCACTCGCGCAGGGCTTTCGGGTACATATCGAGATAGGCCGGCACCGCATCCTTGAGGCGCAGAAGCGGCGGCGCGCCTTCCGACAACACGCCGTGAGCATCGACGACCGCCACGTCGGTAATCCCGTGCCGGTCCGCCAATGCCCGCACGATGCTGAGGGCATGCAGGCCCCCACCGACAATCACGACGGCGTAACCGGTCCGCGGCCGTCGCGCCCTGTGCGGCGCGGCGGGCGGCCGACGGTGTCCTGCAAATCCGAACCTCAGCAATCCAGACCTGTCCTGCAAAGGGGCGAAGGGCGTTGCGGCCGGTTCGGCCGTGGCGCGGGGAGCCTAAGCCCCGCTCCGGACCGAGGCAACCGCAGAACGCGACCGGACAGGATTGTGGCTGACGGCATTCACCCCCTCCTCTAACCTTCGATCCGGCGGCATTGAGGAATCGAAGGCGATGGAGAATCTGCGGATCGACGGGACCAGGCTGTGGGACAGCCTGATGGATATGGCGAAGATCGGCGCCACCGCCAAGGGCGGCGTCTGCCGCCTGGCGCTGACCGACCTGGACCGGCAGTCGCGCGACCTGTTCGTGGCGTGGTGCGAGGCCGCGGGCTGCGCCGTCACCTGGGACGCGGCCGGCAACATCTTCGCACGCCGCCCGGGCCGCGATCCTTCGCGCGCGCCGGTGATGACCGGCAGCCATCTGGACACGCAGCCGACCGGCGGCCGGTTCGACGGCGCCTATGGTGTCATGGCCGGTCTGGAGGTACTGCGCACGCTGGCCGAGGCCGGCGTGGAGACCGAGGCGCCGGTGGAAGTGGTGTGCTGGACCAACGAGGAAGGCTCGCGCTTCGCCCCGGCGATGATGGGGTCCGGCGCCTTCACCGGCCGCTTCCCGCTGGACGAGGTGCTGGCCAAGACCGACACCGAGGGCCGGCGCTTCGACGCCGAACTGGCGCGCATCGGCTATGCAGGCCAGGGCTGCGGCGGCCGGCCGGTCGGTGCCTATTTCGAGGCGCATATCGAGCAAGGGCCGATCCTGGAGGCGGAGGGACGGACCATCGGCATCGTCACCGGCGCCCAGGGGCAGCGCTGGTACGAAGTGACGTTTACCGGCCAGGATGCCCATGCCGGGCCGACGCCGATGGCGCGGCGGCGCGACGCGCTGGTCGGGGCGGCGCGGCTGGTCGACGCCGTCAACCGTATCGGCCACGCGTTCCAGCCCGGTGCCTGCGCGACGGTTGGCATGATGCAGGTTCGGCCGAACAGCCGGAACGTGATCCCCGGCCAGGTCTGGATGACCGTCGATTTCCGCCATCCCGACGATGCGAGGCTCGCCGAGATGGACCGGACCCTGCGCGAAGCCGCGACCGGCATTGCCGAGGCGGCCAAGCTGGAGGTCGCCATCGAGCAGATTCTGCATTTCCCGGCGATCCGCTTCGCCGAATCCTGCATCGGCGCGGTCCGCTCGGGTGCTGCGCGCGCGGGGCTGCCCAGCATGGAGATCGTCAGCGGAGCCGGCCATGACGCCGTCTACATGGCCGATATCGCGCCCAGCGGCATGATCTTCGTGCCCTGCGCCGACGGCATCAGCCACAACGAGATCGAGAGCGCCACGCCGGAAGACCTCGCCGCCGGCTGTCAGGTGCTGCTGAATGCCATCCTCGACGCCGCCGGCGCCCGCTGACGCACGTTCCGGCGGCCGGCGGCGCGCAATCCTGATCGCCGCCAAGCTTGCCTGCTCCGCATTGCTCCTGTTCTGGCTGGCGCATGGCATCGACCTGTCCGAGACGATGGACCGGCTGCAACAAGCACGGCCGGCCCCGATCGTCGTTGCCCTGATCGTCCTGCTGGCCCAGGCCCTGTTGGGGGCGTGGCGCTGGGCCGCCATCGTGCGGATGCAGGGCGGCATGCTCGACGCCGTTGCGGCACTGCGCCTGTTTCTGATCGGCATGTTCGTGAATCAGACGCTCAGTTCGACCGTCGGCGGGGATGCGATGCGCGTCTGGCGGCTGCGTGCGTCGGGCCTGCCGCTGGGGACCGCGCTGGAAGGCATCCTGCTCGAAAGGCTGACCGGCCTTGTCACGCTGTCGGTTCTCGCCGCCGCCGCCCTGCCCTATGCGTCGGGCCCGCCGGCATTGGCGCTCTGGCTGCTGACGGGCGCCGGGGTCGGCGTCGCTCTATGCGCGGTCCTTGCCGATACCTTGTCGCGACGCCTTGCCGGGCGGATCGCCGATCTCGGCCGCAATGCCCGTCACGCCCTTGCCTCCGCCTGCGCGCTCCCCATCCTGGCGGCGGCCCTGGCCATCCATCTGCTGGGCGCCGCGGCCGCATGGCTCGTCGCTGTGGCGCTGGGAATCGATATTGCGCTGCTGCCCTGCCTGCTGCTGGTTCCGCCGACCCTGCTGCTGGCGACGCTGCCCATCTCCTTCGGCGGCTGGGGCGTGCGGGAAGGCGGATTGATCGCAACGCTCGCCCTGGTCGGGGTTCCGGCCGCGGACGCGCTGGCGATGTCGGTCGGCTTCGGCCTGCTCGTCACCGCCGCAGGCCTGCCCGGCGGCGCGGTATGGGCGTTCAGTCGCTGACCGTCCGCAGCGTCCATACCGCAAGACAGAACAACGCGACCGCACCGGCCTGATGCAGGACGCCGAGCCCTACCGGCACCGCCATCAGCAAGGTTGCGATGCCCAGCAGCATCTGCGACACCGCCATCGCGGCCAGAAGGTGAACCGGTAGGGAAGCGGCCCCCCGCCGCACCGCGTGCATCCAGAACAGCAGAACTGCAGCAACGGTCGTGTAGGCGAGCATCCGGTGATGGAACTGGACGGCCGCCACATTCTCGAAGGCATTGAGCCAGAACGGGTCGAGGTCGAGATAGCCCGGCGGCACCACCTGTCCATCCATCAGCGGCCAGGTATTGTAGGTCATGCCCGCATCCATTCCCGCCACCAGCGCACCGGCCAGCGCGGTTACGCCGACAATCGCAAGAACGCCGATGGCGAAGCCGCGCGACGGCACCGCCGGCGATGCCCGTTCCGGCCTCCGCAGCAGTCCCAGCGCCGTCCACAGCATGTAGCCGAGTATCAGGAACGCCATGCCGAGATGCGCGGCGAGGCGATACTGGCTGACATCGGTGCGCCCGACGAGGCCGCTCTTGACCATCCACCAGCCGACGAATCCCTGCAAGCCGCCCAGCAGGAACATGACGACAAGATGCGGGACCAGAGGCCGTCCGATCCGGCCGCGGATCAGGAACCACAGGAACGGCACCAGAAATACAAAGCCGATCGCCCGGCCCCAGAGCCGGTGGATATACTCCCACCAGAAGATCGTCTTGAACGCGGCCAGCGACATGCCGGCGTTCTGAAGCTGATACTCCGAACTCTGCCGGTACAGGTCGAAGGTCCGCTGCCAGTCCGCATCGCTCAGCGGCGGGATGGCGCCGACAATCGGCTGCCACTCCGTGATGGACAGGCCGGACTCGGTCAGGCGCGTGGTCGCGCCGATCAGCATCATGACGACGACCATCGCGCAGCAGCCGAACAGCCAGATCGCGACGGCACGCCGATCCTGCACGGTCATGCCCCAGAATCCCTTCTCGCTTGGGTTGGCGGGGATACTAAACCGACCGGGCCGACACGCCAGCGGGACAATTCGCCGCTTTAATAAACATTATAATTTTGTTATTTATATAATTATACGTTGGTGATAGGTGTTTTGCGTAATTCCACATTCGGAGATGCGGGATGGAGCATCTGCCAATCGCCCTGACCGTTTCGGGCCGCCCCGTTCTTCTCGCCGGCGACGGCGCAGGAGCCTTGAACCGCGCACGGTTACTGGCCAGAACAGACGCGCATATGCGGCTGGTTTCGCGCGCGCCGACACCTGAACTGCGGGATTTCGCCGACGCCGCCGGCTTTTCGGTCGCCCGCCGCGCAGTTCTGCCATCCGACCTGGACGATTGTGCTGCCGTCTTCATTGCCGTGGACGACGAGGATACCGCCGCGGCCCTGGCCGCGGATGC
Source organism: Alphaproteobacteria bacterium (assembly GCA_050250795.1). Lineage (GTDB taxonomy): Bacteria > Pseudomonadota > Alphaproteobacteria > UBA8366 > UBA8366 > JBFWNZ01. The sequence goes on from JBFWNZ010000065.1 coordinate 7,042, forward strand.
GCAGGCCCGCGGAATCCCGGTAAACGTCATCGACCGGCCCGAGCTCAGCAGCTTCATCATGCCCGCCATCGTCGATCGCGATCCTCTTGTCGTCGCGGTCAGCAGCGGCGGCACCTCGCCCATCCTGGCGCAGCGGCTGCGCGGCCGGATCGAGCGGATGCTGCCCAACCGTCTTGGCCGGCTGGCGCATTTCGCCGACGGTTTCCGCGACGCCATCCGGCGTCGCTGGCCGGATCTGCCGACGCGGCGCCGGATATGGAACGAGGTGTTCGACGGCCCCATCGGGCAAGCCTTCCTGAAAGGCGACGAGGCACAGGCGCGCGCCGCGATGATCCGCCTGATCAACCGCCCATCCTCGGATGCCGGACAAGCGGGCGTCGTCCATCTGGTCGGCGCCGGCCCCGGCGATCCCGACCTGCTGACCTTGAAGGCTTTGCGCCTGCTGGAGCGCGCGGACGTCGTCGTTCACGACCGTCTGGTCGGCCCCGGCATCCTGGACCTCGCACGCCGCGACGCCCTTCGCGTTGCCGTCGGCAAGGCAAAGGGCGCCCACAGCGTTGGCCAGGAGGCCATCAACGCCCTGCTGCTGCATCATGCGCGCGAGGGGCGGATCGTGGTGCGGCTGAAGGGCGGCGACCCGTTCATCTTCGGCCGCGGCGGCGAGGAGGCCGCCTATCTTCGTGCGCAAGGTGTGGCGGTGAGCATCGTGCCGGGGATCACTGCCGCGGCGGGCTGCGCCGCGGCCGCCGGCATTCCCCTGACGCATCGCGATCTCGCCTCGTCGGTCAGCTTCGTCACCGGACACGACGCGCATGACGACGCCGAACCCGACTGGTCGGCCCTGGCCTCCGGTCGCGACACGCTCGTCGTCTATATGGGCCTGTCCAGCGCCGGCACCGTCGCGTCCCGCCTTGTTGCCGGCGGACGCGATCCCGCCACCCCGGTCGCCATCGTCAGCGACGGCACCCTACCGACGCAGCGGACCCTGCGCACGACATTGGCCGGGCTCGACCGCACCGTCTCGGAACAGGACGTGCGGTCGCCCGCGTTGCTGATCGTCGGAGCCGTGGCGGCAATGGCCGTTTGCGAACCAGCGGCCATGCGCGTTGCCGCCGCCGAATGAACCCGAGGAGCCATTCCATGCCGCAGATCATCACCGCAAACCGCCTTGCCGACGGCGCGGTCGTCTATCTGGACGGCCAGGACCGCTGGGTCGAGCGGATCGCCGATGCCTGTCCCGCCGCCGACGACGAAACCCTTGCGCGTCTGACGGCGCAGGCCGAGGCCGCCGTCCGGGCAAGGCTGGTTGTCGACGCCTATCCCATCGAGGTGAGCGCTGGCGAGGCCGGTATCCGGCCGGCCCGACTGCGCGAGCGCATCCGCAGCCTCGGCCCCACCGTCCGCACCGATCTGGGCCACCAGGCCCGCGTGGAGTGACCGCGATGTACCAGTACGACGCCTTCGACCATCGTCTCGTGACCGACCGGGTCGCACAGTTCCGCGATCAGGTGAACCGCCGCATCGCCGGCGAGCTGTCCGAGGACGAGTTCCGGCCGCTACGGCTGATGAACGGCCTCTACCTCCAGCTGCACGCGTACATGCTGCGGGTCGCGATCCCCTACGGCACCCTGTCGGCACGGCAGATGCGTCGGCTGGCGCATATCGCCCGGCGCTACGACAAGGGCTACGGCCATTTCACCACGCGCCAGAACATCCAGTATAACTGGCCGGCGCTGGTCGACACGCCTGACATCCTGGCCGAACTGGCCGAGGTCGAGATGCAGGCGATCCAGACCAGCGGCAACTGCATCCGCAACGTGACCGCCGACCATTACGCCGGTGTCGCGGCCGACGAGGCGGACGATCCGCGCATCTGGTCCGAGATCGTCCGGCAGTGGTCGATCCTGCACCCGGAATTCTCGTTCCTGCCGCGCAAGTTCAAGATCGCCGTGACGGGCGCTCCGCGCGACCGGGCGGCGCTGCGCGTCCACGATATCGGGCTCGCCGTCCGGCGCGCGGATGACGGCGCCATCGGCTTCGAGGTGATGGTGGGCGGCGGCCAGGGGCGTACGCCAATCCTGGCGCCGACGATCCGCGACTTCGTGCCGGCAGTCGATCTGCTGTCCTATCTGGAAGCGATTCTGCGCGTCTACAACCTGCACGGCCGCCGCGACAACAAGTACAAGGCGCGGATCAAGATCCTCGTCCACGACCTGGGCGCCGCCGAATTCACTCGGCTGGTCGAGGCGGAATGGGCGGCGATCCGGCACGGGGCGCTGACCCTGCCGGCCGCGGAGGTCGCCCGCATCCGCGCCTTCTTCGCGCCGCCGCCCTATGAGACGGTGGCGACGCCGGTCCGATCCTTCGAGGCGGCGCGCTTCGAGCATCGCGACTTCGCCCGATGGGTCCGCAGCAACACCGCCGCACACCGCCAGCCGGGCCATGCCATCGTCACCCTGTCGCTGAAGCCCATCGGCGGCATTCCCGGGGACGCGACAGCCGATCAGATGGACGGGGTCGCCGATCTTGCCGACCGCTACAGCTTCGGCGAAATCCGCGTCACGCATGAACAGAACCTCGTTCTGCCGCATGTCCGGCAGGCAGACCTGTTCGACCTCTGGCGCGCGCTGGAAGGGCTCGGCCTCGCCACGCCGAACCTCGACCTTGTCAGCGACATCATCGCCTGCCCCGGCCTCGACTATTGCAGCCTGGCCAATGCACGCTCGATCCCGCTGGCGCAGCAGATCGGCGAACGCTTCGCCGATCTCGACCGGCAGCACGACATCGGCGAGCTGAAGATCAAGATATCGGGCTGCATCAACGCCTGCGGCCATCACCATGTCGGTCATATCGGCCTGCTGGGCGTCGACCGGAAGGGCGAGGAATACTACCAGATCACGCTGGGCGGCAGCGCGGCCGAGGATGCCGCACTGGGCAGCATCGTCGGCCCGGCGGTGCCGGGCGACGCCGTGGTCGGCGCGGTGGAACGCCTCGTCGACACCTATCTGGCGCAACGCCGCGACGGCGAGCGCTTCCTCGACACCTACCGGCGCATCGGCGCCGCCCCCTTCAAGGAGACCCTCTATGCCGCTCATTAAGGACGGCCGGCTGGCCGAGGATGTCTGGACCGCCGTGGCCGACGACGCCCCGATGCCGTCCGGCCCCGCCATCGTGTCGCTCGCCCGCTGGGAGGCCCAGCGCGCCTCGCTGACGGACCGCAATGCGCCGTTGGGACTGCTGCTGCCGAACGACCGCCCGGTGGACGGGATCGCCGCCGATCTTGCGCATTTCGCCTTGATCGCGCTGACGTTTCCGAAATTCGCGGACGGGCGGGCATACAGCCAGGCCCGGCAGCTGCGCGAACGCTATGGCTATGACGGAGAATTGCGCGCGGTCGGCAATGTGCTGCGCGACCAGTTCCTGTTCATGCACCGCTGCGGCTTCGACGCGTTCGAAGTGCCGGCAGACCTGACCCCCGCATGGCAGGCCGCGCTGGTCGAAATCGGCGTCCGCTATCAACCGGCAGCAGATTCGAAGCCGTCGGCCGTGCAACTGCGCGGCCAGGGAATCGCGAAGCCCTGCGCCGGGGAATGGGCGTTCTGAGGTTCCGGGTAGACCGGAGGCAGAACGCGGAGCGGCCTTCAGGCCGCTCCGTCCTTTTTCAGGCCACGTTCCAGGTATGGCCGCTGCGCAGCAGCTTGTTCAGGTCGGGCTTGCCCGCCTTGGACTTCGCCTCGGCCTCCTGGGCTGCGACGGCCGAACCGTATTCGGGCCCCGGATTGCAATAGATCACGCCCAGCGCGACCGGGAAGGCCGGCGGCTTCATCGCAACCAGCATCGAGGCGAGCGTGCGGTTGGTCTCGTCATGCACGACCAGATCGTCCACGCCGACGCCGTTCTCGCCCAGGGTCACGACCTCCAGTTCCATCCGCTTCGGATCGAAACGGATACCCTTGTTGGAGTCCTTGCCGAAGATCAGCGGCTTGCCGTGCTCGACCAGAATCTGGTTGTCGGCCGCCACCGCCTTCTCGGTGAAATGCGCGAAGGCACCGTCGTTGTAGACGATGCAGTTCTGGAAAATCTCGACGAAGGACGCGCCCTTATGGTCGCGCGCCCGGGTCAGGATCGTCGGCAGCACCTTCTGCATCGTGTCGATGCCGCGGGCGACGAACCGGGCGCCGGCACCCAGCGCGAACTCGCCGGCCGAGACCGGATTGTCCACCGAACCCATCGGGGTGGACGGCGAGCGCGTCCCGATGCGTGAGGTCGGCGAATACTGGCCCTTGGTCAGACCGTAGATCTCGTTGTTGAACAGCAGCAGGTTCACATCGATGTTGCGGCGGAGCGCATGCAGCGTGTGATTGCCGCCGATCGACAGGCAGTCGCCGTCGCCGGAGACGATCCAGACATCGAGCGACGGATTCGCCAGCTTGATACCCGTGGCGAAGGTCGGCGCACGGCCATGGATGGTATGAAAGCCGTAGGTCGCCATGTAGTAGGGGAAGCGCGCGGCACAGCCGATGCCCGAGACGAACACGGTGTTGGTCGGGTTCGATCCCATCTCGGCGAGCGCGGCACGCACGCTCTTCACGATGGCGTAGTCGCCGCAGCCGGGGCACCAGCGCACCTCCTGATCGGAGGTGAAGTCCTTCGGCGTCAGCTTTTCCGGTGGCGTGACGATATTCATCTCAGCTCTCCAGGCGCGTCCGGATCGCGTCCTCGATGGTCGCGATCTTGAACGGCTTGCCGTTGACTTGATTGAGGCCTTCGGCCGGGACCAGATACTCGCTGCGCAGCAGGGTCACGAGCTGGCCGGTGTTCATTTCCGGCACCAGCACCTTCTCGTAGCTGTGAAGCAGGTCGCCCAGGTTCCGCGGCAGCGGCCAGATATGGCGCAGATGGACATGCGACACGTCGTAGCCCTCGCCGCGCAGATTCGCCACGGCGCGGGCGATTGGGCCATAGGTCGAGCCCCAGCCGACCACCGCCATGCGGCCGCCGACCGTGCCGTTCTCCACCGTCTGCTCCGGGATGTCGTCGGCGATGCCGCGAATCTTCGCCGCGCGCACATCCGTCATCCGCTGATGGTTGGCCGGATCGTAGGAGATATGGCCGCTGTCGTACGACTTCTCGATGCCGCCGATGCGGTGCTCCAGCCCCGGCGTGCCCGGCTTGACCCAGGGGCGCGCCAGCGTCTTGGCATTGCGCAGGAAGGGATGGAAACCCTCCGTCTCGGTGTGGAACGTCACCGGGAACGGCTCAAGCGTATCGACATCGGGAATACGCCAGGGCTCGGCCGCGTTCGCGATATAGCCGTCGGTCAGCATGATGACCGGCGTCATGTAGCGCGTGGCCAGCCGCACCGCCTCAATCGCGACCTCGAAGCAATCCGAGGGCGAGCGCGACGCGATGACCACCAGCGGGCTGTCGGCGTTGCGGCCGAACACCGCCTGATACAGATCCGATTGCTCGGTCTTGGTCGGCAGGCCGGTCGAGGGCCCGGCGCGCTGCGAATTCACCAGGACCAGCGGCAGCTCCGTCGAAATGGCGAGACCCAGCGCCTCGGTCTTCAGCGCGACGCCCGGACCCGAACTGGAGGTGACGCCCAGCGACCCAGCATAGGATGCGCCGATGGCCGCGCAGATCGCCGCGATCTCGTCCTCGGCCTGGAAGGTCAGCACATCGAAATGCTTCAGCCGCGACAGCTCATGCAGCAGCGTGGTCGCCGGGGTGATCGGATAGGAGCAGAAGGCCATCTTGAGGCCGGCCAGCTGCGCCCCAACAACCAAACCCCAGGACAGGCTCTGCGTGCCGGTGACATTGCGGTAGACACCGGGCGCCAGCCGTGCCGGCGGGACGATATAAGTCCCGATCTCGGCCGGCATCTCCGCCGTCTCGCCGAAGGCGTGGCCGGCATGCAGCGCGCGCATGTTGGCATCGGCGATGGCTGGATGCTTGGCGAATTTCTGCCGGATGTAATCCTCGGTCGGACCGCGGTCGCGCCCGTACAGCCAGTAGAGCAGGCCCAGCGTCCACAGGTTCTTCGCGCGCAGGCCTTCCTTGGAGGTGACGCCAGCCGGCTTCACCGCTTCGAGGGTCAGCTTGGAGATGTCGATCTTGAGCACGCGATAGGCGCTGAGCGTGTTGTCGTCGAGCGGGTTCGCCTTCCAGCCGGCCTTCTCGAGATTGCGGTCGTTGAAGGTGCCGGTATCGACGATCACCAGACCGCCGGACTTCAGGTCGCCCAGGCTCACCTTGAGAGCGGCCGGGTTGAACGCAACCAGCACGTCGGGCGCGTCGCCCGAGGTCATGATCGACCGGGCGCCGAAATTGATCTGGAACGCGGACACGCCGAAGGTCGTGCCGGTGGGTGCGCGGATTTCCGCCGGGAAATCCGGGAAGGTGGCAAGGTCGTTACCCGCCAGCGCCGTCGTCTGCGTGAACTGTCCGCCCGTCAGCTGGACGCCATCGCCGGAATCGCCGGCGAAGCGAATGACGACGGATTCGAGTTCCCGCCGCGGGGCTTCCGCCTCGACCTCGGCCGTTACGGCTGCCATATCTTCGACCTCCTTGGAGCGTGTGCTGCTTTTACCGTCTGCGCATCGGGTCCGGACCGGGCGGCTGCGAACGGCAGCCGTCTGGCTGCGCGCACGCCTTCACGCGGTTCCGGAGGGATGCGGGAGCTACTGCAGCACCGAAAGCATTTCACTGATAGTCACGAATTTCCTCCGCGGGGCGCCGGCGGCGGCGTTGGCAACCTCGGCCTTATCGATGGCCTGCCAATCGGCATAGGTGATCCACCGCACCTTGCGGTCCCGCAAGCATTCTTCTAGCGCGTCCCGTCCGGGTTTTCCACCATTCGCGATATCCTCGCCGATCTGGGCCGCAGCGGTGTCGCCGCAATGCTTGTTGGTGCCGATCACACCGGTCGGACCCCGCTTGACCCAGCCGACAGTGTAGAGCCCCGGCTCCACGCGCCCATCCTTGTTCACGATGGTTCCGGCACGCGTATCGAAGGGAACCCCTTCAAGCGGCAT
>JBFWNZ010000066.1:0-14022 GCA_050250795.1 Alphaproteobacteria bacterium
CTTCTGCCTTGGAGCGCCTGACGCAGGCGACGGACGCGTTGCGAAACACGGTCGGGCAACTGCGGTTGACCCGTTTCGAGGCATGTTGGCCGTCGCTTGTCCGGGATGCCGCCGATGCTGCGGCGGCGCAGGGTCGGGCGGTCGGATTTCTGCTCGATGGCGGCCACCTTCCCGTCGAACGCGACCTTCTCGATGCGATACGAGAGCCGCTCGGGCGAGTGATCGCTCACGCTGCGGCAAAGGCCATCGAAACGCCGGAAACGCGGCGCGCGGCCGGCAAGCCGGAACGGGCGGCGATTCGGGTGTCGGTGGAGCGCGACGAGCGAGTCTTGCGGGTCGCAGTCGCCGATGACGGTGCGGGGCGGGGCCTCGGGCGAGAGGTGGATACCTCGTCCCTGGTTGCTCTGGGCGGTGCGCGGGAAGTGTCGGCGTTGCTGGGGCGGGGAACGACCGTGCGTCTGCGGGTGCCGTTGCCGAAGACGGTCGAGCCGGCGTTCGTGCTCGCCTGCGGCGATCTGCCGTTCCTGGTGCCGCAGGTGCATGTCCGCGAGTTGCTGGTCCCGCCGCAGGATGGCACGGCCGGCATCGAGATCGTCGGGGACGGCAGCGATCTGTTGCTGCCGGGGCGGCGGTTGCCGCTGGTAAGGCTGGATGCGCTTGTATCGGACGAGACCGCGGCCGGCGTGCCGTCGGTCGTTGCGGTCGTCGAGGCGAAGGGCGCTGTCTTCGCGCTGTCTGCGGAGGCCGTGGCCGAGAGCCAGGACGTCGTGGTGGCCCCGTTGTCGCCGTTCCTGCGGGACATTCCGTTCCTCTCGGGGGCCGCACTTTTGGGCGATGGCCGCAGCGCGCTCATGCTGGATGTGGATGCGCTGGCGGCGGCTGTGCCGCGCGCGGAGGGTTCCGTGTTGCGCAGCGCACCAGCGTCCGGGGAAACGATGGATTTGCTGCGCTTCCAGGATGCCGGCGATACGCCGATGGCAATTCCCGTCGCGGTGCTGGCCCGCCTGGAGTCGGTCGAGCCGTCCCAACTCGATTATCTCGACGGCCGGCCGTTGCTGCGTTCTCCTACAGGCCCCATTCCGCTTCTTGCCATGAACGGCATGCCAAAGGTCTCGGAGGGCGCGCATCCAGTCCTGATCGTTGCGGCGAAGGATCGGCCCATCGGGCTCGTGGTCGACCGCATCCTGGATATTCAGCGGGGTTTGGTCATTCGCGGAGAGACAGGACAGGGACCGGGCATCTTCGGCAGCGCTCTGCTCGGCGGTCGCAGAACCTCTGTCGTCGATGCCGGCTATCTCACCAGCCTTGCCTGACGGTCCGGTCTGCCATGCGGCCGTTCAGGCGGCCTTTTCGGTCGGATCGCGCAGTACATAGCCGCGTCCCCACACCGTGTCGATGTAATGGGCGCCGCCGGTCGCCTGGCGGATCTTCTTCCGCAGCTTGCAGATGAAGACGTCGATGATCTTGAGCTCCGGCTCGTCGATGCCTCCATAGAGATGGTTCAGGAACATCTCCTTGGTCAGCGTGGTCCCCTTGCGCAGCGACAGCAATTCCAGGATTCCGTATTCCTTGCCGGTCAGCCGTAGTGGGGCGCCATCGATCTCGACGCTGTGAGAATCCAGGTTCACCGCCAGCCGTCCGGTCTGGATGATCGAGCGCGAATGCCCCTTGGACCGTCGGATGATCGCCTTCGTCCGGGCCAGCAGCTCGCGCTTCTCGAACGGCTTGGTCAGATAGTCGTCGGCGCCGAAGCCGAGGCCCTTGACCTTGGCGTCCAGTTCGGTGAGGCCGGAGAGGATCAGGATCGGCGTGTCCACACGCGCGTCGCGCAACCGGCGCAGCACCTCATAGCCGTCGATGTCCGGCAGCATCAGGTCGAGAATGATGAGGTCGTAGTCGTAGAGCTTGCCGATTTCCAGCCCGTCCTCGCCGAGATCGGCCGTATCGACGACATATCCCTCCGAGTCCAGCATCAAGGTAATGCTGCGCAAGGTGTGGGGATCGTCTTCGACAAGCAGGACGCGCATGAGCTGGAATTCGGTACGGGTTTGAACGCTGCGGACAAGGTTAACCATTAGCCCTTAAAAAAGTTAACAAAGTGTAAGGGGCAGCAGATGTAAGATTACATTTGCCGTCGCAAGTTCAACCCCAGGAAACGGCAGTTATCCTTGACCAAGGCGCTGCAGCATCTTCTCGACGATGTGTCTCGCGTACCGGGCACGCTCTTTCACGGACGCGTCAAGGCGATCCAGGGCATGCTGGTCGAGATCGGCGGCGTGCAGGATCGTCTGTCCGTCGGCGACCGGTGCCGGGTGATCGGTCGCGGCGGCCGCACCGTGCTGTGCGAGGTGGTCGGGTTCCGCGACGAACGTGCGCTGACCATGCCTTACAGCGGCCTCGACGGAATCGGCCTGGGCTGCCGGGCGGAGATCGTCGATGCGGAGCCGGTCGCCTATCCCTGCGACCAGTGGCTGGGGCGTGTCGTGAACGCATTGGGCCAGCCCGTGGATGGCGGCGGGCCGGTGGCACAGGGGGACACGGCTTATCCGGTGCGGGCGATGCCGCCGCCGGCCCATTCGCGCGGTCGGGTCGCCGGCAAGATCGACCTCGGCATCCGGGCGATGAACACCTTCACGACCTGCTGCCGCGGCCAGCGCATGGGCATCTTCGCAGGCTCCGGCGTCGGCAAGTCGATCATGCTGTCGATGCTGGCGCGCTATTCCCAGGCGGATGTGATCGTGATCGGCCTCGTCGGCGAACGCGGCCGCGAGGTGAAGGAATTCATCGAGGAGGATCTGGGCGCAGACGGACTGGCACGCAGCGTGGTCGTGGTCGCAACCTCGGACGAATCGGCCCTGATGCGCCGGCAGGCGGCGCATATGACGATGACGGCTGCGGAGTATTTCCGCGATCGGGGCAAGGATGTGCTGTGCCTGATCGACAGCGTGACCCGTTTTGCCATGGCGCAGCGCGAGATCGGCCTGTCGGTGGGCGAGCCGCCGGCCAGCAAGGGCTATACGCCTACGGTCTTCGCGGAACTGCCCAAGCTGCTGGAGCGCGCGGGGCCTGGCGCCGGCGCGGGGACGATCACCGGCCTGTTCACGGTGCTGGTCGAAGGCGACGACCACAACGAGCCGATCTCCGATGCCGTGCGCGGCATCCTCGACGGGCATATCGTGCTCGACCGTGCTATCGCGCAGCGCAACCGCTATCCGGCGATCAACATTCTGCGCAGCGTGTCGCGCACGATGCCCGGCTGCAACACGGATGCGGAGAACGCGTTGGTCAACCGGGCGCGGGCGCTGATGGCGACATATGAGGATATGGCGGAACTGATTCGCCTCGGCGCCTACCGTCGCGGCAGCGACCCGATGGTGGACGAGGCGATCGTCTATCGCGATTCCCTGGAGCGCTTCCTGTCGCAGGACAAGCGCGACCGCGTCACGCTCGCCGCCGGCTATGCCGATCTTGCTGCCGTCTTCGGCCAGGATGCGCCGTGAGCAGCACGCTGGACAAGCTGATCCGCTATCACCGTTTCTTGCTGGACGAGAAGCGGCGCGCGCTTCGCGAGATGGAGGACGCGGAGGCGCGGATCGTGGCCGCCATCGAGACTCTGGAGATGGAAATCCGCAGGGAACAGACGGTTGCGGGCGGCTCCACGGAGGTCGGTTTCGCCTATGGCGGCTATGCCGCGCGGGCGATCCGGCGGCGGACGGGTTTGAAGCAGCAGCTTGCCGCGGCGCAGGCGGAGGTGGAGGCCGCCCGCGAGGCGCTTGCGCTCGCCTTCGAGAATTTGAAGAAGTACGAGATCACGCGCGACATCCGCGATGAGGCGGCCCGGCAGGAGGCGGCCCGACGCGAGCAGGTCTTCCTCGACGAAATCGCCTTGAACCAGCACCGACGCCGCGAAGGCGGCCAGTAGCCCGGTTACAGCCGGGGCGCACGGGCCAGCAGCGCAGGGTCGTCCCAGTGCGGTTCGCGGTCCTCGACGAGAACGCGCTGCCGCAATCCCGACGGGCCCTTGGCGGGGCGCTCGATGACGATCTGCACCCAACGGGGCACCAGTTCGTCGTTGATGTCGCCAAGGACGACATGTGCCAGCGCTTCAGCCGGCAGCGCGGGGTTGAGCGTGGCGATGTAGCCCTCCAGCGCATCCGGGACAAGGATCAGCTTGCCTGGCGCATAGCTCAACCGCAGCACGGCGCCCGCGGCGTCCAGACAGGCTTCGTAGGCGATCAGATAATCCAGGGCATCGCCGGGTCGGCGCGCGGGATTCGGACCGGTGACGAGAAGTGCGCGTCGCTGCCGCCGTGTCTCGGGCGCTTCTTCGGTCAGCAGCACGGGCGGCTGAGACGCGGTGCCGACGGTATCGTTCATATCGTCACCACGACGCCCGTGCCGCCATGTTCCGGCATTGGGTTGACCGGAAAGTTTCTGACGACGTGGAACGCAATCTCGCCCTCCTTGCCCAGTGCCGACAGGGTATCGAGATAAAGTGCGCGGATATCCTGCCGCATCGCCTCGGCAAGCGGCGCCTCGGTGCGCAGGATCAGCCGCACCGCCTTCTGTCGCATCAGACCGTCGAACTGCATGCGCCCCAGCTTGCTGAGGGTGATGTCCAGGACGAAGCGGGTTCCGGGTTCGGCCGCGTCGTCGCCGTCCGTGCCGCGCTCGTCGCGCAGGAACAGCCGCAACTGGTCCAGGCCTTGATCGGTCATAAGGGGGATCAGAAACAGCCGCCAATCCTGTCCGGCAGGTTCGCGCGACATTCGTCTGATCTCACCGAAATCGGAACGGATGCGGTCGATGCTGCCGCTGCGTTCGAGGCCGCGTAAAGCGTCGCCGCCGATCCAGCGGCGGATGTCGCCTGTCGACAGCGCGGACAGGAAGAACAGGATGCTCGTGCTCAATCCGGCGCCGGGTTGCGGTATCGCCCTGCTCAGGGTCTGCGCCGCGGCGGGGTCTGCCGAGCGCAGCGCCGTCAGGGCATCGGCAAGCGCCTGCCACTGCGGGGCCGCCGACAGGTTTGGCAAAGAGGCCGCTTGCGGCGGGCTCCATCCCTCGACGGAGAGGCGAAGCACGCTGCCGGGCGGCGGCGGATAGCGCAGGGCCGCCGACAATGTGCCGAGCGGCGTTTGCAGTAGGGTCTCGCCCCCAGGGTCCGGATTGCCGATGGTGGCGAGAACCGCGCCGCCCGCGACGGCGCCGGTCGACCCGGACGGCAGTACGCCGAGGATACGGATCGTCACATTGCTTCCGACCGGCAGGGGCAGGGTGGGGGCCGTCCCTGGCTGTGTCGCCTGCGGTGTCTGCGACGCGGCTGCTGTCGGCACCGGATTGCCGGTGGCGACAACCCGGGCGGTCAGCGAATGGCTGGCGATCGACAGATCGACCGCAGCAGCCGGTGCGGGCGCGCCTGTCGGCGAGGTTGCAGCGGGCAGAAGATTGAACTGGACCTGCGGTGTCGCACCGCCAGTCACGACTTGCAGCTGGATCGTGCTGCCGGCAGGCGGTGCGACGGTGCTTTGCATCGTCATCCTGCCGAGACTGGTGTCGAGAACCGTCAATCCGGGCCCGGCCCGTCCTTGCACCGTGGCTTGCAGCAGCATTCCGGCGTCCAGGGTGGGAATGTCCGGCGCCAGGCGCACCAGGCTGCCGCTTCCGGCCGCGCCCGTCGCGACCGCCAGCGCGGTCAGCGCGACGGGCGCGGAGGGCGGGACCGGCGCGCTCATCAGTCCCCCAGCAATCGCTGTGCGATCGCTTCGACGTCTTCGGCGGCCCCGGTGTTCGGGTGCCGGGCCAGCAACGGCGTCTGATGGCGGATCGTCTCGCGGACGCGCCGGTCGGCGCGCACGATCCCGCCCAGCGCCGGCTCGCGCTTCAGGAAGTTGCGGCAGGCGTTGCGCAGCGTCTCATAGGTGCGTTCGCCGGCGGCCTTGCTTTCCGCCATGTTCACCACGATCCGAAGATCGGCATCCGGGCGCTCGGCATAGGTCAGTTTCAGGAAGGCGTAGGCGTCGGTGATCGAGGTCGGCTCGTCGTTGGTGATGACCAGGGAGAGGCCGGCCCCCCCGGCCATGGTCTTCACGGTCCGGTCCACGCCGGCACCCAGGTCGAGGACGACCCGGTCGTAGCTCTGTGCGAGCGCGACCAGCGCATTGCGCAACTGGGTCAGCCGCTGCAAGGGCAGCGAGGCGAGATTGCCGGTCCCGGAGCGGCCGGCGATGATGTCGAAACCGCCCTCGGGATAGTGTGTGACGCTCTGTTTCAGGCCGATACGGCCGGCGATCACGGCGGCCAGATCGCGCTCGGGCATCAGGCCCAGCTGGATATCGACATTCGCGAGACCCAGGTCGCCGTCGAACAGAAGCGCGCGCCGCCCGGCGCGGGCGATAGCGTGCGACAGCGTGATGGCGAACCAGGTCTTGCCGACGCCGCCCTTGCCGGAGGCCACGGCAATCAGGTTCCGGGCCGGCGCGATCTCTGGAGCGGATGTCGAATTACGGTCTGCCATCGCGGATCAGAACCTGGGTGCTTGCGGTTGCTTGGAATGCGCGGCCTTGTCCGATTCCGAAAGCAAGAGTCGAGCCAGGGCGAGCGGCGAAAACGCCTTCAGCCCGTCCGCGATTCCCGGTCCGGGGCTGTAGTTGCAGAAGGCAAGATCGGCGATATCGGCGGCGGCAAGTGCATCGCCGATGCGGCGCGCGAGATCGAAACCCGTCATGGCAAGACGCGTCACGCCAAGGGGGGAGAAGGCTGCTGCCATGTCGGCTGCCTCATGTGCGTCGCGCCCGGCGGACAGGGTCAGGACGGGTTCGATGGTGGCGACGCGCAGCAGGGCTTCCAGTCGGTTCACATCGTCGCGGCGGTAGGGATTGGCGCCGGGGCTGTCGATCAGCACGAGATTGTTCTCACCGGCGAGGGCCACGATTTCGGCAAGGCGCGACGCGTCCTCCGCGACGGCGAGCGGCAGGTTCAGCCGGTCGGCATAGGTCTGGAGCTGGGCCACCGCGCCGGCCCGCAGGGTATCGGTGGTGATCAGCGTGACCTCGGCCTGTCCCAGCATGGCTTGGGTCGCAAGCTTGGCGATCAGCGATGTCTTGCCCACGCCGGGCGGGCCGACCAGCATGATGGGCATCGTGCGGGACTGGACGGGCAGCGGCTCGAAGCGGAATGCGCCATCCAGCGCCGCCGACAGCGCCAGCAGGGGCTCCGGCACCGACAGTTCCGCCACGGCCTGGGTCAGGCGCTCGTTGATCGCCGCTGGCGTCGCATGTGCGTCCAGGGCCTCGCAGACGACATCGGCGGCGTCGGGCGGCGCCAGATCGGTCAGATCGAGTGCGTCGTCGTCGTATTCCATCGCCGCGGTCACCCGGGCGCCGCGCCCTTCGCCGTCCTCGGTCGTCGCGACGATGATGGCGTCCGGTCCCAGTTGCTGGCGCACCTGCTCCAGCGCCGCGGCAAGGTTCGGAGCGTGAAAGGTTTTCAGGCGCATGATGACGGCTCAGCCGGCTTCATATCTGTCCCAGGGTCCGAATGCGTGCCTTGGGGTGTATTTCGTTCTGCGACATCACCACCGTAACCGGCCGGAAGCGTTCGATAACCGAGCGGACGAAGGGCCGGATGCCGGGGCTCACCAGCAGGACCGGCGTTTCGCCCTGCATCGCGAAACGCTCGAATGTGTCGCGGATCGCGCCGATGAATTCCTGAAGCTTGCTGGGCGCCATCGACAACTGGCGCTCGTCGCCCTGACCCACGATCGATTCCGCGAAGGATTGCTCCCACTGGGGCGACAGCGTGACGAGCGGAATGAAACCCTGGTTGTTGGTCGCGACATCCGACAGCTGGCGGGCGAGGCGTGCCCGCACATGCTCGGTGATCTGCGTGATGTTGCGGGTATAGCCGGTCGCCTCGGACACGCCTTCCAGAATGGTTGCGAGATCGCGGATCGAGACGCGCTCGCCAAGCAGGTTCTGCAGGACCCGCTGTATGCCGCCGACCGAAATATGCCCCGGGATCAGGTCGGCGATCAGCTTCTGCTGGCTGCGGTCCAACTCGTCCAGCAGCTTCTGCGTCTCGGCATAGGACAGCAGCTCGTGCATGTTGTCCTTCACCACCTCGGTCAGATGCGTGGTGATGACGGTTGGCGCGTCGACCACGGTATAGCCGCGGAACATCGCCTCCTCTCGGTGCTGCTCGGATATCCACATCGCGGGCAGGCCGAAGGTCGGCTCCACCGTGCTCTCGCCGGGCAGAGTGATCTGCTCGCCGCGCGGGTCCATCACCAGCAGCATGTTGGGCCGCAATTCGCCGCGGCCGGCCTCGATCTCCTTGACCCGCAGGATATAGGTGTTCGGCGGCAGTTGCAGATTGTCCTGGATGCGGACGGCCGGCATGACGAAGCCGATCTCCAGCGCCAGCTGGCGGCGCAACGCCTTGATCTGGTCGGTCAGACGGCGTTCGGACGAGTTGTTGATCAGCGCGAGCAGGCCGTATCCGAGTTCGAGCCGGATATTGTCGATCTGCAGCGCCGTGCTGATCGGTTCCTCCGCGACCGGCGCGGGGGCCGCTTCCGCCTCGCTCGCCCGTTCCTCTGCGGCTTCGGTCTCCACGTCGCGGCGATGGATCATATAGGCGAAACCGCCGGTAATGGCGGCCAGCGACATGAAGGGGATCATCGGAATGCCGGGCAGCATCGCCAGCGCCACCAGCAGGACGCTGCTGAGCGTGAGGGCGGTCGGATAATTGCTGAGTTGGCCGAAGACCGCCTCGTCGGTCTTTCCCGAGATGCCGGCCTTCGTCACCAGCATGCCTGCGGCGGTCGACACGATCAGGGCCGGAATTTGCGACACGAGGCCATCGCCGATGGTCAGCAGCGTATAGGTCTGGGCCGCCTCGCTCAGCGAAAGGCCCTTCTGCGCCGCGCCGATGATGATGCCGCCGATCACGTTGATGAAGGTGATGAGCAGGCCCGCGACGGCATCGCCGCGAACGAACTTCGAGGCGCCGTCCATCGCGCCGTAGAAGCTGCTTTCCTCCTCCAGCTTCTTGCGCCGGGTGCGGGCGTCCGACTCGTTGATGAGGCCGGACGACAGGTCTGCGTCGATCGCCATCTGCTTGCCGGGCATCGCATCCAGGCTGAACCGCGCCGCGACCTCGGCGATGCGTCCGGCGCCCTTGGTGATCACGACGAAGTTCACGATCACCAGGATCGCGAACACGATCATTCCGATCACGTAGTTGCCGCCGACAACGAAATTGCCGAAGGCCTGGATGACATGGCCGGCAGCATCCGGTCCGGTATGTCCCTCGGACAGGATCAGGCGGGTGGAGGCGAGGTTCAGCGCCAGCCGCAGCATGGTGGCGATCAGCAGGATCGTCGGGAACGAGTTCAACTCCATCGGATCGCGCAGGAACATCACCGTCATCAGGATGAGGACGGAAAACGTGATCGACAGCGCGAGCGAGAAGTCGAGCAGCCAGGTCGGCATCGGCAGCAGCAGCACCACCAGGATGCAGACCACGCCGAGGGCAAGCATGATGTCGCCGCGCTTGCTGAGCGCGTTCAGGCCGGACGTCGCCGAGCCGGTGCCGGGGGTCGGGGTTGCGTCGGTCATCGGACCGTCATGGCTGCATGCCGTTCCGTCTCACCGGGATCAAGCCTCGCCGGGCATCGGCACGGCGATCCCTTCCTCGCTGTACTGCTTCAGCTTGTTGCGCAATGTGCGGATCGAGATGCCGAGGATATTCGCGGCGTGCGTCCGGTTGCCCAGGCAATGCTGCAGCGTTTCGATGATCAGATCGCGTTCCACCTGGGCGACGCTCTTGCCGACCAGTCCGCCTGCAACCGCCGCTGGGGCCGCGGTCTCGGCCGCCCGTCCGCCGCCGCTCATGTTCAGCATGATCGCGTCGGGTTCGATCTCGCTGCCATAGGCCAGCAGCACGGCGCGATGCATCGTGTTTTCAAGCTCGCGTACGTTGCCGCGCCAGGAATGGCGCTGCAATGCTTCGAGGGCGGCAGGGCTCAGCGGACGATGCGGCATGCCGTTCACCTGGGCATAGCGCTCGACGAAGTGATCCGCCAGCAGGCGGATATCCAGGGGCCGGCTTCGAAGCGCCGGCAGTTCGATGTTCACGACATTCAGCCGGAAGAACAGGTCCTCGCGGAACTCGCCTTCGCGGACCGCCGCTTCCAGATCGCGGTTCGAGGTCGCCAGCAGGCGGACATCGATCTTGATCGGATGCGTGCCGCCCACACGGTCGATCTCGCGCTCCTGGATCGCCCGCAGCAGCTTGGCCTGCAGGCGGGGATGCATCTCGCTGATCTCGTCCAGCAGCAACGTGCCGCCGTTCGCTTCCTCGAACTTGCCCAGGCGCCGGGCGATGGCGCCGGTAAAGGCACCCTTCTCATGGCCGAACAACTCGGATTCCAGCAGATTTTCGGGAATCGCGGCGCAGTTCACGGCGACGAAGGCGCGGGCGGCGCGCTTGCTCTTGGCGTGAATGTGGCGTGCCATCAATTCCTTGCCGGTGCCGGACTCGCCCGTGATCATCACCGAGGCATCGGACGGAGCGATCCGGTCGGCAATGGCGATCACGCGCTTCATGGCGGGATCGACGTGGATGATCGTCGCGCTTTCCTCGGCCGCGGCCTCAAGCACGGCGGCGATCAGTTCGGGGTCGGGCGGGAGGGGGATGTACTCCTTCGCGCCCGCCCGGATTGCGGCCTCGGCGGCCGCGGCATCGGTGCCGATGCCATAGGCCACGACCTCGATGTTGATGCGCTCGGCCTGCAGCCGGCGGACCATGTCGCGGACATCCTGGCGCACATCGATCATCAGCAGGTCCGCGCCCTGGCCCGAGCGCAAGGCGTTCAGCGCCTTCTCGATCGTATCGACCTGGGACACCTTGGCGCCGCGGTCGATCGCGATCTTGCTCGCGGTCGTGATGTGGCCTTCCAAGCTTCCAACGATCAGCAATCTCATGACACGGATACCTGTCTGCGGGCGCGACCTCGGGTCATCGCGGCTAGCCGAAATAATCGATGCGCTGCCCCGACGGCAGCACGGTGTTCAACAGCATTTCCAGGCGCCGGGGATTTTCCTGGCGTGCCATCGATGCCGACGCCATGACGTACATCTGGTTGATCAGCATCTCATCGATGGAGTTGCGCTCCAGCTTGGCGGCGAGCGGCGTGAACAGGATGTTGGCCAGCAGGGCGCCATAGAACGTGGTCAGAAGTGCGACGGCCATGCTCGGCCCGATCGAGCTTGGATCCTGGATGTTGCCGAGCATCTGGACCAGGCCGACCAGCGTCCCGATCAGGCCCATGGCAGGCGACACCTCCGCCGCTTTGCGCAGAACGGCCGCAGAACGCGTCTGACTCTGCGCCATTGCCTGCAATTCGCTTTGCAGGATGCGGTCGATGTCGTCGCCTGTCGTGCCGTCGACGACCATCGACACGCCCTGGAACAGCACACGCTGGCTGCGCAGGGAACTCAGATACGGCTCAAGCACCAGGATGCCGTGATGGCGCGCGACTTCCGCCAGTTGAAGAACATGGATCGCCGCCGCCTGCGGCTGGCGCGCCGAATGCAGCACCGTCTGCGCGACGTTGCGGAGCATTCCGAGCATATCGCCAAGCGAAAAGCTGGCCGTCGTCACGCCGGCCGTTCCGCCCACCACGATCAGGATCGAGGGAATGTCGACGAAGGCTGCGGGCGAACCGCCCAGGATGATCGCAGCCAGGATGAGCGCGCTCGCCCCCAGCAATCCGCAAATGGTGGCAAGATCGACCGTGGCGCGTGCGGTCGGTGCGCGGACCTGCCCCGCGCTTGGCGTGCGGGACCGTGTATCGACGTCGAATGCCATGCCGCTTGCGCCGCCTTGCCGATCAACTCGTTCTGTCGGTCTTGATGATCTCGGTCATCGTCACGCCGAGCTTGTCTTCCACCACAACGACCTCGCCGCGTGCGACGAGCCGGTTGTTGACGTAAATGTCGATGGCTTCGCCGACCTTGCGGTCGAGTTCCACCACCGCGCCACGCCCTAGTTTCAGCAACTGGCTGACCTGCATGGTTGCTTTGCCGAGGACGGCCGATACCGTGACCGGAATGTCATAGACGGCCTCCAGATCCCGCGCGCCCTGCGGCAGGTTCTGGTCCATGTCGAGGTCGTCATTGCGCGAGTCGCGTGGGGCGGCATCGTCCTCGAATTCGTCCAGATTCATCTTGTTATCGTCGGCCATCGGTCTCTCCTGCCATCCTGTCGGCGGCGAATGGGTGAGTGCGGTGCATCAGGATTTGGGCTCCCTCCCCTGGGGAGGCGCGACCTGACGTACCTTCGGCTGCGGACCTCGACGGGCGGGCGCCGCAGCCGTTTCGTCGAGGGTCGGCGTCGGCTGTTCCGAGGGGGCCGCCACAGGGGTTGTCCGCAACGGTTCTGGATGCACCCGCGACGTCATTGCGTCCACCGCAGCATCGATCTCGCGCCAGATCCGGGCGGAGTCGCGCGTTGCGCCGCCATCGCCCCAGTCCACTGCGGCATCGCCGGGTCCGATAGCTGGATCGGCGACGACCGTTGCCTGTCCTTCGAATGCTGCCTGGGCGACCGCGTCGGCCATGCGATCCTGTAGCGATGCCACGGCGTCCGGCGCGACGCGGATCGTGATTCTTGCTGGCGTCAGCAGACTGGCGAGCGACTGGTGGACCAGCGCCTCGATTTCGTCCAGCCCCTGTGTCTCCGCGTAGTGCGGGAACAGTTTGCGTGCAATGCCTGTGGCGATCGTGCCGGCAAGGCGCGCGGTGGCGTCGCTGTCCTCCGCCCGCTCACGGTCGAGATTGCCCAGGGCCTCGGCGATGCGCTCCACGGCCATGGCAGATGTACGTTCCGTGCTTTCCGCGGCCTCGATCTGCGCCGCGGCACGCCCGTCCTGATACCCTTGGTCGTGGGCGGCCTTGAGGTCTTCCTGGGTGAAGACCGGCGGTGCCGGGGGAGCGGGCGGTGCGTCCGGAACGGACGACCCTTTCCGGCCCGGGGCCCGAGCCGGCGTCGGCAAATCATCTTCGTCGAAGGACAGATCGAAGGTGAAAGGGCGGATCAAGGATTTAGGGCCTGCATTCATCGGCTGTCCGGTCGGTCGTCCTCAAGCTGCGTGCCGGATGCGGCACTAATAGATCAGTTCGTCTTCGGCGCTGCCGTCGGAGATGATGATCTCGCCGCGTTAGGCCAAATCCTTCGCGATATTGACCATTTCCATCTGGGCCTCGTCGACGTCGCGCAGGCGAACCGGCCCCGAGGCTGCCATGTCCTCGCGCAGGATCTTCGCGGCACGTTCGGACATTTGCGAGAAGAACATGTCGCGCACGGATTCCGACGCGCCTTTGAGCGCGACCGCGAGCTTGTCCTTGTCCACATTGCGCAGCAGCGTCTGGATGCCGGCCGGGTCGATCTTCGCCAGGTCGTCGAAGGTGAACATCAGTTGCTTGATGCGCTCGGCGGAGTCGCGATTGCGCTCCTCAAGCATCGTCATGAAGCGGTTCTCGGTGGACCGGTCCAGGCTGTTGAAGATTTCCGCCATCATCTCGTGGCTGTCGCGGCGCTGGGTGCGGGCAAGGTTCGACATGAACTCGTTGCGCAGCGTCTTCTCGACGTCGTCCAGAACCTCCTTCTGCACCGCTTCCATGCGCAGCATGCGCATGATCACTTCCATGGCGAAGTTCTCGGGCAGGTGGCCGAGAACGCGTGATGCGTGCTCCGGCTTGATCTTCGAGATCACGACCGCGACGGTCTGCGGGTATTCGTTCTTGAGATAGTTCGCGAGCACCACCTCGTTCACATTCGCCAGCTTGTCCCACATGGTCCGGCCGGCGGGGCCGCGGATTTCCTCCATGATCATGGAGACGCGGTCGTTGTTGAGCACCTTGTTCAGCAGGCGCTCGGTACTTTCATAGCTTCCGACCAGCGATCCGGTCGATGACAACTGCTCCACGAACTCGAGGAACAGGCGCTCGACGAGGCTGG
>JBFWNZ010000067.1:0-13846 GCA_050250795.1 Alphaproteobacteria bacterium
CTGTCGGTGTTCCTGGTCGATCTGCGCGAGGTGCGCGGCAACGGCTGCGACATCCGCCCGATCGAGACCATGATCAACCACAACACGACCGAGATCTTCTTCGAGAACATGCAGATTCCCGCCGACAGCCTGATCGGCGAGGAAGGCAAGGGCTTCCGCTACATTCTGGACGGGATGAATGCGGAACGCATCCTGATCGCCGCCGAGGCGCTGGGCGACTGCGCCTATTTCATCAAGAAGGGCAGCGACTACGCCAATGAGCGCGTCGTGTTCGGCCGGCCCATCGGCAAGAACCAGGGCGTGCAGTTCCCGCTCGCCAAGGCCTATGCCGAATGGCAGGGCGCCGACATGATGGCGCGCAAGGCGGCAACCATGTTCGACAACGGCCTGCCCTGCGGGCCGGAGGCGAACATGGCGAAGCATCTTGCGGCCGAGGCGGCCTGGGCCTGCGCCGAGGCCTGCTTCTCCGCGCATGGCGGCTTCGCCTTTGCCCGCGAGTACGACGTCGAGCGCAAGTGGCGCGAAACGCGCATCTTCCGCACCGCGCCGATCTCTTCGAACATGGTGCTGGCCTATGTCGGCCAGCATGTGCTCGGCATGCCGCGCTCCTACTGACCGACGGAGGATTCTCACGATGACCGCCCTCGACCTGGAGCATATGCGCTCATGGATCGGCCGCAGCGAGAGCTATGAGGAACGCATCCCCGTGGTCAGCATCCACGGCATGCGCGCTCTGTTCGACCGCGCCGACGCCCCCAAGGAAGGCGACCCGCTGGAGCCGATGGAGCAGCGCACGCTGTTCACCGCCCGTGCGCCGCAGAGCCAGATCGGCGCCGACGGCCATCCGAAGCGCGGCGACTTCATGCCGCCGGTGCCGCTGCCGCGCCGCATGGCGGCCGGCAACACCGCCACCTTCTTCGCGCCGCTGCGCGTCGGCGAGATGGCCCGCAAGGTATCCAGCATCCACGACGTGACGATGAAGGAAGGCCGCACCGGCGTGCTGGTGTTCTGCACGGTCCGCCATCACTTCATCAACGAGGCCGGAACGCTGTGCATCGAGGAGGACCAGAACCTCGTCTATCGCGACAATCCGCCGGCCGATGCCAAGGATTCGCGCGGCAACAGCGGCAAGACGCCCCCGGCGCCGACGGACCATGCCTGGATCAAGCAGCACCACCCCGATCCGGTCATGCTGTTCCGTTACTCGGCCGTCACCTTCAACGGCCATCGCATCCACTACGACCGCCGCTATGCGATGGAGGAAGAGGGCTATCCGGGCCTCGTCGTGCATGGGCCGCTGACCGCGACCCTGATGCTGCATGCCGCGATGGCGGCCAACCCCGGCCGCAAGGTGCAACGCTTCGAATACACGGCGCGTTCGCCCGTGTTCGACATCGCGCCCTTCCATGTCGCGGGCAAGCCGGTCGAGGACGGCGCGGCGGCGGATGTGTGGTCGGTGACACCGGAGGGCAATCTGGGAACGATCGGCAAAATCGTCTGGGGGTGATCAGGCGACAAGAACCGGACAGGGAGGCAAACCGGACATGACCGACATTACCAAGACGCTTGCGACCTTCGCCGCCGATCTGCGCTTCGAGGACATTCCCGCCGAGGTGGTCGAGCGCGCCAAGCTGCTGGTGCTCGACCTTGCGGGCATCGCGGTGCGGGCGCGCTTCGATTCCGACTCCACGCCCGCGACCTTCGCGGCGGTGAAGGCGCTGGAGATGGACAGCGGGGTATGCAGCGTGTTCGGCGACCGCGGCGGCTATGCCCCGCCGGCGGCCGCCCTGCTGAACGGCGCGCTGGCGCACAGCCTGGATTTCGACGACACCCATGCGCCAGGATCGCTGCATCCGGGCGCACCCGTCGTTCCGGCCGCGCTGGCCATGGCCGAAAAGACAGGCGCAACCGGACAGGATCTGATTGCGGGCATCGTCGCCGGATACGAGATCATCTGCCGGCTGTCGATGGCATTGGTCCCAGCCGACCATTACGATCGAGGTTTTCATCCCACCGCGACCTGCGGCGCCTTCGCTGCGACGGCTGCGGCCGGACGCGTGCTGGGCCTGACGGCGGACGAGATGGCGCACGCCTTCGGCATCGCACTGAGCGAAACCGCAGGCTCGATGCAGTATCTGGAGAATGGCGCCTGGACCAAGCGCTTCCAGGTCGGCAACGCCGCCAAGAACGGCGTCGTGGCCGCGGTCTTCGCCAAGGCCGGCTACACCGGCGCCTCGCACGCCATCGAGGGCAAGTACGGCTTCCTCAGCGCCTACGCGCCGCATGCGAAGCCCGAGACCGCCATCGCCGGGCTGGGCGAGGTCTGGGAACTGGCGGCCACCGCCGTGAAGCCCTATCCGGCCTGCCGGATGACGCATGCCGCCGCCGACGCGGCAAGCGATCTGCGGCGCCTGCACAACATCGACCCCAAGGCCATCGACCGCGTCGTCGTGGGCCTGTCGCGCAAGGGCATCGACCTGACGGGCGCGCCCGAGGCACAGAAGCGCAACCCGCAGAATGTGGTCGACGGCCAGTTCTCGATGCATTTCGTCGCTGCCGTGGCGCTGCGCCAGGGCAGCATGGGCTGGGACGATTATCCGGTCCATCTGGGCAATACGGACACGCTGGAACTGACGCGCAAGGTGAGCGTGGTCAACGACCCCGATGTCGAGGCCGAGTATCCGCGCAACCTCGCCGGCAAGGTCACGGTCCATATGCGCGACGGCACCACCTATGACGCCTTCGTGCGACATCCGAAGGGCGAGCCGGAGAATTTCGTGACTGCGACGGAACTGCGGACCAAGTTCGCGACCCTGGTGAAGCCCTATCTGGGCGAGGCCGGCGAAGCGGCGCTGTTCAATGCGGTAATGCGGCTGGAGGCGATCTCGGCGGCCGATCTGCTGCATGCGAGCCGACCGGCGGCCAGCCTTGCCGCAGCGGCAGGAGATTAGAAGAGCAAGCATTGCCGCGCCCCTCATCCCGAGTTGGCGACGGATGAGCAAGGATAAGCGCCGGCCGTAATGGTCCGGCACAGGGAGGTATGGGTATGAGCGAGAATCTCGGCGAGAACATCACGCGGCGGCTGGCAGAGCATGCCGCCAACCTGCGCTACGAGGACATCCCGGCGGAGGTGGTGGAGCGAACCAAGCTGTTCCTCGCCGATTTCGTCGGCATCGCCGTGCGCGCGCGCTTCGATGCGGATTCCACGCCCTCGGCGCTGGCAGCCGCCAAGGCGCTGGGCAATGCCGGTGCGGACGGCGTCGGCGCCAGCGTGTTCGCGACGCCCGGCCGCTTCACGCCCGAGATCGCCGCACTGGTCAACGGCACCATC
Source organism: Alphaproteobacteria bacterium (assembly GCA_050250795.1). Lineage (GTDB taxonomy): Bacteria > Pseudomonadota > Alphaproteobacteria > UBA8366 > UBA8366 > JBFWNZ01. Next base: position 3,332 of record JBFWNZ010000067.1, read on the forward strand.
GGCCATTCGATGGACTTCGACCCCATGAATACGCCGGCCTCGCTGGCGCCCAGCCCCTCGGCCATCCCGGCCGCGCTCGCCGCCGCCGAGATGACCGGCGCCTCGGGCCGCGCCATCGTGACGGCCATCGTCGCGGGCTACGACGTGACCTGCAAGGTGAGCCAAGCGCTGGTGCCGGGCGATATGTACGAGCGCGGCTTCCATCCCACCGCCGTCGCCGGCTGCTTCGGCGCCACGGCCGCCGCGGGCAGCATCCTGGGCCTCACACCCGCGCAGATGGCGGACGCCTTCGGCATCGCGCTGTCCGAGGCCGCGGGCTCGATGCAGTATCTGCGCAACGGCGCCTGGACCAAGCGCTTCCAGGCCGGGAACGCCGGGCGCAACGGCCTCGTCGCCGCGACTTTCGCCAAGCACGGCTTCATGGGCGCGGTGGACCCGCTGGAGGGGCGCTTCGGCCTGTTCCACGCCTATGTCCCGAACCCCAAGCCCGAGGCCGCGGTCGCCGATCTGGGCACGGTGTGGGAGATCATGACCACGGGCATCAAGCCCTATCCCGCCTGCCGCCTGTCGCATTCGCAGGCCGACCTCGCCGCCGCCTTCCATGCCGAGCATGGCGACCGCAGCGACGACATCGCCGAAGTGCATGTCGGCCTGAACAGCGCCGGGATGGTCATCACCGGCGAGCCGCAGGACGGCAAGCGCGAGCCGAAGAGCGTGGTGGACGGACAGTTCTCGACCCATTTTACCGTCGCCGTGATGCTGCGCACCGGCCGGCTGACCTGGGACGATTATCCGGCCCAGTTGAAGGACGCCAAGACCCTGGCGCTGACGCGCAAGGTGACGGTGTTCGAGGATCCGAAGGCCGAAGCGAACTATCCCGGCCTGTTCTCGGGCTCGCTGAAAATCGTGATGCGCGACGGCAAGACGCATGAGAGCTTCCAGCGCGTGCCGAAGGGCGACCCGGACAACTTCGTGACCACAGCGGAACTGCGCGACAAGTTCGCCTCGCTGGTGAAGCCCTGCCTCGGTGCGGCCGGCGAAGCGGCGCTGTTCGACCTGATCGCGTGCATGGAGGCGCATGACGCGGCGGCCATGTTCGCGGCCACCATGCCACCGGCGAGCCTGCAGGCGGCCGGCGAATGAGCTTCGGCGCAAAGCAGATCGGACCGCAGCGCTATCGCGAGGATATCGGGCGGTATTTCGAGGATTTCACCGTCGGCGACGTGTATGAGCACCGGCCGGGGCGAACGATCACCGAGACCGACAACACCTGGTTCACGCTGCTGACGATGAACACGCACCCGCTGCATTTCGACGCGAACTACGCGGCGAAGAGCGAGTTCGGCAAGCCGCTGGTGAACAGCGCGCTGACGCTGTCCATCGTGGTGGGCATGAGCGTCAGCGACCTCAGCCAGAAGGCCATCGCCAATCTCGGCTGGAACGACATCCGCCTGACCGCGCCGGTGTTCGTGAACGACACGATCTATGCCGAGAGCGAAGTGCTGGAGACGCGCCTGTCCGGCTCCCGCCCCACCCAGGGTATCGTGAAGGTGAAGACGACCGGCAAGAAGGCCGACGGCACCGTGTTCATGACCTATGAGCGCAGCATGCTGGTGCCCAAGCGCGGTCACGGCGTCGACGACAGGATGGACTGACCCGAATGACGGAAAAGCGGATCAACCGGCGCAGCGCCATCGTCTATTCGGCGCTGCTGCCGGAGAAGCTGGACGACGGCATCGCGTCCGGCGCGGACATCGTGGTGCTGGACCTGGAGGACGGCACCGCGCCGGACCGCAAGGCCGAGGGGCGCGAAAAGGTGCGGCCCGCCTTCGCCCGCGATCCCGGCCGGCCGATGCAGAAGATGCTGCGGATCAACAACCCGCGCACCGCCGACGGCATGCGCGACATGCTGGCCATCCTGGACTGGGAGACGCCGCCGGACGCGCTGCTGCTGCCCAAGGTGGAACAGCCCGACGAGGTGCGGCTGGTGGCCGACCTGCTGGCGCCGGTGCATCCGCAGATCGAGTTCATGCTGATCATGGAGACGCCGCTGGCGCTGGAGAATATCTATGCGCTGACCGCCGCCGCGCCGCAGGTGAAGGCGGTGCTGCTGGGCTGCGACGACTTCTCCGGCGCGCTGGGATCGGATCGGGCCTGGGATGCGCTGGCCTATGCGCGCGGCCGGGTGGTCGCCGCCTGTGCCGCCGCCGGCATCGACGCGATGGACGGCCCGTTCTACGACCCGGACGACGAAGCCGGACTGGTCGCCGAATTGGGGCGCGTCGCCAGCATGGGCTTCACCGGCAAGGCGTCCTATCACGCCAAGCAGATTCCCCATATCCACGCCGCCTTCACGCCGACGCCCGAGCAGATCGCCCAGGCACACCGCATCCTGGACGCGCTTGCGGGCAACAAGGTCGGCATCGCGCAACTGGACGGCCGGATGATCAACGCCGCCATCGCCAAGGGCGCAAAGCGCGTGCTGGCCATCGCCGAAAAGCGGGGAGTCCTGCGATGACGGAGAGCGCGCGCGAGCGACAGGAGCAGGAAGCGCTGATCCTGCAAAGCGTCCAGCAGTTCCTGGAGCGCGACGTGCGCCCCTATGCGATGCAGTTGGAGCATGACGATATCTGGCCGGCCGAGATCGTGGAGAAGATGCGCGACCTCGGCCTGTTCGGCGCGATGATCGACGAGGAATATGGCGGCCTCGGCCTGTCCTGCACGACCTATGCGAAGATCGTCGAGGCCGTTTCGCGGGTGTGGATGTCGCTGTCCGGCATCTTCAACTCGCATCTCATCATGGCCTCGGCGGTGCAGCGCTTCGGCACGCCGGAGCAGAAGCAGAAATGGCTGCCGAAATTCGCCGCGGGCGAAATCCGCGGCGGCCTTGCGCTGACCGAACCGGGCTGCGGCACCGATCTCCAGGCGATCCGGACCAAGGCCGAGAAGCGCGGCAACGGCTATGTCGTGAACGGCACCAAGACCTGGATCTCCAACGGCATCCACGGCTCCTGCTTCGCCGTCCTGACCAAGACCGACAGCGAGGCCGAGCCGCGTCACAGGGGCATCAGCCTGTTCCTGATCGAGAAGGGCGAAGGCTTCCGGCATTCGAAGAAGCTGGAGAAACTGGGCTACAAGGGCATCGATTCCGCCGAACTGGTGTTCGAGGACTGCGTCGTACCGCCGGAAAACCTGATCGGCGGCGTCGAGGGCCAAGGGTTCAAGCACGTCATGGGCGGGCTGGAGCTGGGCCGCATCAACGTCGCGGCGCGCGGCGTCGGCGTGTCCCAGGCGGCGCTGGACGAAGCGGTGAAATACGCCCAGCAGCGCACCACCTTCGGCAAGCCCATCGCCGAGCATCAGGCGATCCAACTGAAGCTGGCCGACATGGCGACGCGGACCGAGGCCGCGCGTTTACTGGTCTACCGCGCGGCGGAAGCCTTCGACCGCGGCGAGCGCTGCGACATGGAAGCGGGCATGGCCAAGCTGTTCGCAACCGAGGCGGCGGTCGAGAACTCGATGGAATCCATGCGGGTGCATGGCGGCTACGGCTATTCCAAGGAGTTCGTGGTGGAGCGGCTGTACCGCGACGCGCCGCTGCTGGTGATCGGCGAGGGCACCAACGAATTGCAGCGCATCATCATCGCCCGCCAGTTGATCGCCCGGAACCCGATCTGAGGCAGCCGCCATGCTTCCCCTGGAAGGCGTCCGCATCCTGGCTGTCGAGCAGTATGGCGCCGGTCCCTGGGGCACGCAGTATCTCGCCGATCTGGGCGCCGAGATCGTCAAGCTGGAGAACCCGAAGGACGGCGGCGACTATGCCCGCGGCATCGGCCCGCACTTCATCGAGGGCGCGGGGGACAGCAGCAGCGCCAGCTTGTTCTTCCAGGCGATCAACCGCAACAAGAAGAGCCTGACGGTCGATCTGACCACGCCAGAGGGCCAGGCGGTGCTGCACGATCTGGTTCCCACCGCGGATGCCGTCTGCTGCAACCTGCGCGGGGACGTGCCGGCGAAGCTGGGCATCACCTATGCGACCCTGGGGCGGATCAACCCGCGCATCGTCTGCGCCATGCTGAGCGCCTATGGCCGCGAGGGGCCGCGGGCGACATGGCCGGGCTTCGACTACCTGATGCAGGCGGAGGCCGGCTATTTCGCGGTGACCGGCGAGCCGGGCACGCCGCCGGCCCGCTTCGGCCTGTCGGTCGTCGATTTGATGACCGGCCTCGCCATGGCCTACAGCACGGCCGCCGCCATCATCGGCGCACGCGCCAGCGGCCAGGGGCGCGACGTCGATGTCAGCCTGTTCGACCTGGCGCTGTCCAACCTGTCCTATCCCGCCGCCTGGTACCTCAACACCGGGCACAACCAGGGGCGCGAGCCGCGCTCGGGCCATCCCTCGCTGGTGCCCTGCGCGATGTACCGGACGAAGGACGGCTGGATCTTCATCATGGTCAACAAGGAGAAGTTCTGGCCGATCCTGGCAAAGGCCGTCGGGCATCCGGAATGGGCCGAGGACCCGCGCTTTCGGACCTTCAAGGAGCGGCTGGCGCATCGGGCGGAGATTCAGGACCTGCTCGACGCTGCGCTGTCGCACCGGACCACCGCAGAATGGCTCGACGCCTTCGCCGGCGACGTGCCGGCGGCGCCGATCAACGACGTGGCGCAGGCCCTGGAAAACCCGTTCGTGACCGAGAACGGCAAGCTTCAGGACCTGATGCACCAGTCCGGCGTGCCGTTCCGCCTTCTCGACAGCCCATTCCGCGCCGGCGCGCCGACGCCGAACCGGCCGGCACCGGAACTGGGCGAACATACCGACGCCCTGCTGACAGAACTCGGCTATGACACAGCGAAGATCGCGGGGCTGCGGTCGCGGGGGATCGTATAGCGGTCAGGCTACATCCAGGAAGTGGATGCTGAACAGCCGGTCCGGATCGGTCCAGACCGGACCGGGCGCGAAACCGGCCGAGCGCGCCATCTCCCGGAATTCATCGATTCCGTATTTGTAGGAATTCTCGGTGTGGATGGTCTCGCCCGCCGCGAAGCGAAAGGCGTGGCCGTCCACCTGCACCCGCTGGTCGCGGCGGCTGACAAGGTGCATCTCCACCCGTCCCCGATCGGAATCGTAAAAGGCGCGATGCGCGAAGCCGCCGAGATCGAAGCCGCCGTCGAGCTCACGGTTGATCCGCTCCAGCAGATTCAGGTTGAAGGCCGCCGTCACGCCCTGCGCGTCGTTGTAGGCGGCCTCCAAGGTCGCGCGGTCCTTGCGCAGATCGACGCCGATCAGCATGCCGCCACCGGCACCCAGGACCGATGCCGCATTGGCGAGGAAGTCGCGCGCGGCCGGGCGGGTGAAATTGCCCAATGTCGAACCGGGAAAGAAACCGATGCGCCGCCCTGCTGCGGCCGGCGGCAGATCGAAAGGCCGGGTGAAATCGGCGCAAACGACATGCACATCGAGGTCCGGGCGGTCGGCGGCCAGCGCCTCGGCGGCCTGGACCAGATGCTCGCGCGAGATGTCCACCGCCACATAGGCCGAAGGGCGGTCGAGCGCATCGAGCAGGACACGGACCTTTTGAATCGACCCGCAACCATACTCGATCAACTGTGCCTGAGGCCCCGCGCAGGCCGCGATCTCTGCCGCACTGGCCTGCAAAAGAGCCATCTCGGTACGGGTGGGATAGTATTCGGGCAGCTCGCAAATCGCATCGAACAGGCGCGAGCCCGCTTCGTCGTAGAAATACTTGCAGGGCAGCGTCTTCTGCGGCTGCGACAGGCCGCTCAGCACATCCTTGAGAAAATCGCCATCGGCCGGCGCCAGATCGACGAATGACGAGATGTGCTGCGTCGCGACCGGCTGGCCGCAGGATCCCTCTGGGGGCAAGGTCCGTCTCCTCGCGTCTTGCGTTCTTCTCGGCGACGGAAACGGGACGCGTTCTACCCCTGCACCGTCACGATCTCTGGGGCGCCGCCGGCATCTTCCACCCGGCCGATCATTGCTGCGGCGGCGTATCCCGCGGCCCGCAGCGCTGCGATGCAGGGCTCCGCCCGCGCCGCCGGCACCCCGGCGAGCAGCCCGCCCGCCGTCTGTGGATCGAACAATAGCGGATAAAGAGGGTTCCCCGCGACCCGTTCCGGGTTCGAGAGGATTCGGCGCAGACGGAGGTTCGCCGGCTGCAACGAACTGAACAGACCCGCCGCCACGGTTTCCGCCGCACCGGGCAAGACAGGCAGAGCCCCCAGGTCGAGAACCGCAGCCCTGCCCGATGCCTTCAGCATCTCCGTCAGATGCCCCAGCAGACCGAAGCCGGTCACATCGGTACAGGCCGTGGCACCGTGGTCGCGCAGCACGGCTGCCGCGAGGCTGCTGGACACCAGCATCGAATCCACCGCCGCATCGATCCATACGCCCTTCGCCCGACCGCGCATATCGGCGGCGAACAGCGTGCCCGTCCCGAGCGGCTTGGTCAGGATCAAGGCATCGCCCGTCCGCAACCCGCCCTTGCGCAGTATCGCGGCCGGATCGGCCAGACCGTTGACGACGAAGCCGAGCGCCATCTCCACACCCTCGCCGGTATGTCCTCCCGCGAGCGCCGCTCCCGCCTCGGCCAGGGTCGCCGAGGCACCGGCCATCAGATCGGCCAACTGCCGTTCCACCTGCGCCTCCGGACCATAGGGCAGCGTGACGATGGCAAGCGCCGATTGCGGTTCCGCTCCCATCGCATACAGGTCGCCCAGCGCGTGGTTCGCCGCGATACGGCCGAACAGGTAGGGATCGTCGAGAATGGCACGGAAATAGTCCACGCTCTGAACCATCGCCTTGCCCGGCGGTACGGCCAGCAATGCTGCATCGTCCGGCGCGTCCAGACCGCAAAGGACATCGTCGCGACGGACCGGCGAGAGGTTTGCGAGCGCGCGCTCCAGCACGGCGGACCCGACCTTCGCGCCGCATCCGCCGCAACGCATCGCTGCCTGAGCGATGACGGCAAGCGCTTCGGCATCGGCGACACCCGCCGCCGGAGCGGGCGGCGACGCCTCGGACATCGCGGGCAGGTGCTTGTATTTTGCCATCCAGCGACGGTCGATCCAGTCCTTCGCCCGCCAGACCCAGCGTCCCTCCACCGTGACGGCACCGCGCGTCGCGACCGCGCATTTGTCGCCGGTGGAGATAATGGACAGGAAACGGCGCTGGGGATGAAAGGGGCGCGGCTCCTCGCCCGCCAGCGCCCGCCGCAGGCTGGCCGCAAGCGGCGGCCCCTGGCGCACCGCGAAGACGCCGGCTTTAGGGCGTTTATGGCCGACGACATTCGCCATGTCCCCGACCGCGAACACCGCGGGATGCGACACGGACCGCAGCGATGCATCGACCCGGACGAACCCGCCCGGATCGCAGGCCAGTCCCGCATCGCCCGGCCAGGCCGCCGTGCCGGCAGGCATGACCCAGAGGATTTCGTCGAGGTCGATATTGCGGCCGTCCCCGCACAGCAGCCGCCCCGGCCCGGCCCCCTCGATCCGGCAGCCGGTATGGACCTCGACATTGCGGGCGGCCAGGACACGGTCGAAAGCCCGACGGGTGTAGGCCGGGGCGTCGGGCAGGACGCCATGATCGGTCACGATATGGAAGGACAGCCCCTCGGACGACCGGCCCGCCCGCGCGAAGCAATCCAGCAGCCGGTGCCGCACGGCAAGGATCAACTCCGTGCCCCCGGCACCGCCGCCCGCGACCCCGATCCGCTGCGGCCCCCGCGCGGCCAGCACCCGTTCCTCAACCGCATGCCAGCGATCGAGGAACCGGTCGATGGGCTTTACCGGCGTGACATTCTCCGCCGCGCCCGGGAAGCCGCGCATGTCGGGGGTCGAACCGATGTCGAGCGACAGCAGGTCATAGGCGACCGGCGGCCGTTCCGCGCACAGCACGCGCTGCCCCGCAAGGTCGAGACCGATGGCCGTGTCGTGGTAGAGTCGCGCCCCCGCAAAACGCGCCAGAGGCCGCAGATCGATATGCGCCTCGTCCCGGCTGTAATGGCCGGCGACGAGCCCCGGCAGCATGCCCGAATACGGCGTCTCGACATCGCGCGCGATCAGGGTGAGCCGCGCCCCCGGCATCGGTCGCATGCCGAAGGACTTCAAGACCGCAACATGCGCATGCCCGCCGCCGACGAGCACGATATCCTTCACGACGGGAACGGCGGAGGGATGCATCGGAAGTTCCGCACGACATACAACATGCGGCCGCGCGACGAACGCGACCGCCGGATGTCCTAACTCAACATGCGGAAGAGGGCATGGCAACCGCCGCGCCCGAAGCGACGCTAGGCGACTTCGGCCTGACGGGCGTGGCGCTTGCGCTCGTTGGGGTCGAGCCAGCGCTTGCGCAGACGGATCGACTGGGGCGTCACCTCGACCAGCTCGTCGTCGGCGATGTAGCTGATCGCCTTCTCAAGCGTCATATCCACCGGCGGGCTGAGCAGGACGTTGTCGTCCTTGCCGGCAGCACGGAAGTTGGTGAGCTGCTTCGCCTTCAGCGGGTTGACGTTGAGGTCCTCGCCGCGGCTGTTCTCGCCGATGATCATGCCGCCATAAACGGGCGTACCGGGCGCGACGAACAGGAACCCGCGTTCCTCCAGGTTGAACAGGGCATAGGGAACCGCCTTGCCCTGTTCCAGCGAGATCAGCACACCCGACCGCCGCCCCTGAATCGCGCCCTTATGCGGGGCATAGGAGTGGAAGATGCGGTTCATCACGCCAGTGCCGCTGGTGTCGGTCATGAACTCGCCGTGATAGCCGATCAGGCTGCGCGAGGGCGCCAGGAACACGAGACGCTGCTTGGCGCCGCCGGTCGGCCGCATCTCCACCAGTTCCGCGCGGCGCTGGGTCAGCTTCTCGATAACCGGGCCGGTGTAACCGTCATCCACGTCGATGACGACTTCCTCGATGGGCTCCAGCCGCTGGCCGGTATCGGGATCGGTGCGGAACAGCACGCGCGGACGGCTGATCGACAGCTCGTAACCCTCGCGGCGCATGGTCTCGATCAGCACGGCAAGCTGCAATTCGCCGCGGCCGGAAACCTCGAAGGCGTCCCCGGCCTCGGTCTCGCGGATGCGGATCGCGACATTGCCCTCGGCCTCGCGCATCAGACGGGCACGGATCATCCGTGACGTGACCTTGTCGCCTTCCTGCCCGGCGAGAGGGGAGTCGTTGACCGCGAAGGTCATGGCGAGCGTCGCCGGGTCGATGGGCTGGGCGGCGATGGGCGTCTCGACGCTGATATCGGCGATGGTGTCGGCCACCGTCGCAACTTCCAGCCCGGCCACCGCGATGATGTCGCCGGCCTCTGCGCTTTCCACCGGCACGCGCTCCAGACCGCGGAAGGCCAGAATCTTGGTCAGCCGCGCGGTCTCGACCGCACCGGTGTCCTTGCGCAGCGCATGCACGGTCATGTTCTGGCGCACCGAGCCGCGCTCGATCCGCCCGGTCAGCACGCGGCCGAGATACGGATTGGATTCCAGCGTCGTGACCAGCATCGCGAAGGGGCCGTCGGACGTCACGGTCGGCGCCGGCACATGTTCCAGGATCAGGTCGAACAGCGGCGCCATGCCCTGATCCTGCGGCCCGTCGGGATCGGTCGTGCACCAGCCCTGCTTGGCCGAGGCGAACAAGACCGGGAAATCGAGCTGGGCATCGTTCGCGTCCAGCGCCGCGAACAGGTCGAAGGTCTCGTCATGGACCTCATGCGCGCGCTGCTCGGGCTTGTCCACCTTGTTGACCAGCACGATGGGGCGCAAGCCCAGCTTCAGCGCCTTGCCGACGACGAACTTGGTCTGGGGCATCGGCCCTTCCGCCGCATCGACCAGCACCACGACGCCATCGACCATCGACAGGATGCGTTCCACCTCGCCGCCGAAATCGGCATGGCCGGGCGTGTCCACGATGTTGATGCGCGTGTCCCGCCACAGCACGGAGGTGCACTTCGCGAGGATCGTGATCCCGCGCTCGCGCTCCAGGTCGTTGCTGTCCATGGCACGTTCGGCCACCTGCTGGTTCGCCCGGAAGGTGCCAGACTGCTTGAGCAGGCAGTCGACCAGGGTCGTCTTGCCGTGGTCGACATGCGCGATGATCGCGATATTGCGGAGGTTCATGGGCGGGGGTGTATAAACTTGTCGGGGTTCCCGCACAAGGCGGTTTGTCGCATTGCGGCAAGGCTACGCCTCGATTGCGACGGAAGTGTTGCAATGCAGCATCTCATAGGCGGTCTCATCCTCTGGCTGGTGCTTGCCGTCCCGGCCGTGGCGCAACAGGCGGTCGACCTCGAACTCGTCCTTGCGGCAGACGGTTCCGGTTCCATCGACGGACAGGAGTTCGAACTGCAACGCACCGGCTATGCCGAGGCGATCCGCAGTCCGCAGGTGCTGTCGGCAATCCGCGGCGGCCTGCTCGGCCGGATCGCGGTGGCGCTGATCGAATGGGGCGACCCGGAATCGCAGCATGTGATCGTGGACTGGCATGTGATCTCGG
>JBFWNZ010000068.1:0-13654 GCA_050250795.1 Alphaproteobacteria bacterium
CGATCTCCGCCAGCCGCGTCATCAGGTATTCCGAGATGCGGTTGTTGAGCACGCCCTTGCCGGTGATCGTGCCCTTTTTCTTGGCATTGAAGGCGGTGGCGTCGTCCTTGAAATACTGCACAAGGGTACCGGGCTCGGGGCCTTCGTAAAGAATCTTGGCCTTGCCCTCGTAGAGGCGTCTGCGCTTTACCATGAAGATCGATCTCCGCTGAGCCGTATGGCCGGCCGCGGCCCGGCATCAGTCAGCGCTCATATAGCAACTGTCGTGCGCCGCGACAACGAATGCGGGCTGGACCGTGCGGCGACGCGATCAGACCGTTACGGGCAGATAGTGCGTCCGGTCCGGCCGGCCGGCCGCGAACAGCCACACTCCCCGCGAGTCGCGCTCTGCCGCCGCGGTGCCGGGGGCAGGAAGCGCGAGCAACGAACTGGAGACGGTGCCGAAGCCCCAGTCGGTGGATATGCACATCGAGTCGCGCGGGATGCCGCTGACGGTTTCGCCATTCGCCAGCAGCGCTTGCCAGCCTTGCCAGTCGCCAGCATCGGGATCGGGCGGCGCGGCGGCCCGGAAGCGCGGAAGGTAGGTGGCGACGCGGCGGTCGCGGGCATCGTTCAGATCGTGCGCGGTCAGCATCGAGAGACCCGGCGGTATCGGCATCGCCTCCACGGGCGTCTCCGGGCTGCCGTTGCGCAGCCAGAACGCATCGCGGCTGTCCGCCACAACCATGTTGAAGCTGCGATAGGCGCGGGGGTCGAGATGGGTGAGCGCCTCCGCCGCCGCGACGGCGTCGGCATGAACCAGCGCTTCCAACACCAGTTCGCCGCGGCTGCGCAGGCCGGGGGCGGGGCCCAGCGTGCCGTCGCGGTTCAGCACGGCGGCGACCACGCCGTTGTCGTTCCGGCCGAGCCAACTGCCGCCGGCCAGCCGGTCCCGCCCCGCCACCAGGTCGGGCAGTTCGGGCCAGTAACGGCCGGGCGGGTCCCAGGGCCGGTCGCCCATCTCGTCGCGGTTCGCGGCGATGAGGACGGGCCAGTCATGGTCGGGACGAAGCAGCACGATCACGGAACACATCGCGTCCTGATAGCATGAAAGCCGGCGCCGGACAGCGCAATGGCCATGCATGGCGGCAATCCCGGCGACGACTGTTGAACAGGTCGCATGCGGGTCGATATAAGAGGCGGGCCGTGTGGAACCGTGCGCGGCGCCATGCGAGAGAGGCGAGAGATGTCCCAGTTCGACGAGCGCGAGAAGGCATTCGAGACCAAGTTCAAGCAGGACGAGGAACTGCGCTTCCGCGTCATGGCGCGCCGGAACAAGAAGCTGGGTCTTTGGGCGGCCGAAAGGCTGGGGCTGTCGGGTGCCACGGCGGATGCCTACGCGAAAGATGTGGTCGTGTCGGATTTCGAAGCGCCGGGCGACGACGATGTCCTGGCCAAGGTCGCCGGCGACCTGCGCGCAAAGGGGGTGGACATCTCCGACCATCTGGTCCGGGTCGAGATGGATCGGCTGCTCGACGTGGCGCGCCAGGAGATCATGACCGAAACCGCCTGATCGCCGCCGCACGGCCCATCGGGGCTGGACAACGCAGCCATCCGATCCGACATCTGAGAGCACGGGGCGCTCGAAGGCGGAGCATCGGATGTTCGATGGCAGCACGTCGCGTCGGATCGCGGTCGTGGCAAATCCTGGAAGCGGCAACGCCGGTATCGGTCTGGACGCGGCGCTGAACCGGCTACAGCGTGCCGGGGTCGCGACCGTTCGCCGGCCGGAAGGAGACGGCGGGATCGCGCGGGCTGTCGAGGCGGCCGGCATGGAGGGATACGACATCGTTCTTGCGGGCGGCGACGGGACCGTAAACGCGGCGTTGCCGGCGCTGCGAAAGGTCGACCGTCCGTTCGGCCTTTTACCGATGGGCACCGCAAACGATTTTGCCCGAACCCTGGGTATTCCCACCGATCCGGAGAAGGCGGCCGCGATCGTCGCGGCGGGCCATACCCGCCGGATCGACATGAGCACGGTCAACGGTCATCCCTTTGTGAACGTCGCCAGCATCGGACTGGCCGTCGAGGTGGCGCTTCGGCATCGGGGGCCGCGCAAGCGCCGGCTGGGCGTGCTCAACTATCCGCTGGTCTGGTGGGAGGCCTTCCGGGCGACGCGGCCCTTCCGGGTGCGCGTGACCTGCGACGGCACGACAATCGAGACGCGCTGCATCATGCTGGCGGTCGGCAACGGCCGGCATTACGGCGGGGGACTGACGATCCACGAAGACGCGCGGATCGATGACGGCCAGTTGACGTTGTACTTCGTAAAATCCGCCGGATCGTTGCAGCTTGTAAAGATGCTTCCTGCTTTCTTTGTCGGCACCCTTTATCGCCAGGAACGCGCCGTATCGCTGTGCGGGCGGCGTATCCGCGTCGAGACGCGGCGGGCCAAACGCGTGGACGCGGACGGCGAGATCGTCACCGAGACGCCTGCCGAGTTCGAGATATTTCCGGGCGCGCTGCGCGTGTTCGCGCCGCTTGATGAGGCCCGCGCATGACTCTGTTGCGCAGCGAACTGATGGTTGCCCTGAACGACGCGATCGTGGCATGCCGCGAGGCGGCGGACCAACATCTGATCAGTGCGGAGACATGCGGAGAGCACGCCGCATGTGCCATGTTCGGCGCCCTCGCGGAGCGGCGGGCGAATGCGGCGGACGAGTTGGCCCAGTTCGTTATCGCCGCCCATGACATTCCCAACGCCCCGACGGCGGAACGGGAGTTGCTGGCCGGTGCATTCAGCCGGACCAAGGCGGCCTTGATGCCGGATACGCTGCAGTCGCTCGCGGCCGATTCCCGGACGCGTGAGGAAAGCCTTGCGACCTTGGTGGATGCTGCCCTGGCCCAAGAACCGGACGGGCGGTTGCAGGTCGTTCTGGAAGCCCTGGCCCAGGATGTTGCGCAGGCAATCGAAAGCCTGGACAGCTTGACCTCGAAATCCTTCTGAATGCGCCTTAGTTCGGCGTGAGCCGCCGCGGTGCGCCGGTCGCGACGGGTGGCGCGCCTTCCGGGGCGGGTGTCGGTGCGACGGCCGGCGGGGACGGCGATGTCGTGGGAGCGGGGGATGCACCTTGCGGTTCCCGACCCTCCGGCGCCGGTGCTGGCGGAGCGTCGGCCGATGGCGCGGCGGATGGCGCCGGCTGAGGTGAGATGGCCGGTTCTGCCGGTGCCGGTGCTGGCGCGGAAGGTGGGGTCGCGGGTGCCAGGGCCGGTGCCGGTGTGGGTGATGCCTCCGGCCCAGGGCGAGCAATTTCCTGCGGTCGCCCTTCACGGGCGACGGCCACTGCGACGGCGCTCAGTGCTGCGGCACGCGCCTTGGCATCGCCGATTCGTTGCACGGCCCGCAGCGCCAGGCGTCCATCCCCGTTTCCGGCCGAGGCGACAGCGACCAATCGCAATGCCTCGTCATGCGCCGAGGCAGCCTGTTTCATCACGGTCTCCGCATCCGCCCTGGGCGGTCCGCCCTCGGATCGGCTGCCCGGCGTCGAAGCTTGGATACGGGCAGCCGTGTCGAAGGCTTCCAGAAACTCGCCGCTTGCGATCTGCGCTTCGACGATGCTGACCATCGCGTCGGGGAAATCGGGCGAGGACCGATCCAGCCAGGCGAGGCGATAGGCCTGGGCGACGGCGTGGTCGGCTTCCTCCTTATCCTTCAGGATTGCGCGAGCGCGGGCGATGCTGGCCAGCACGCGGACCCGCTTGGGCATGTCCAGACTGGCTTCCGCGATGGTCTGCGTACGGCCATAGACGGAGTCGCGCGCTTCGGGGGCGCCGAACGCGGTCTGGGCCTGCACGACCGCCTCCAATCCTACCACCAGCGCGTCCGGATCGGCAGGAGTGCTGGTCGGCTCCAGCGCACGCGTGAGCAGGGCGCTGGCGTCCATCGCCTTGCCCTTGCGGCCCTGTTCCGTGGCGACGGCGACGAAGATCTGGGCGCGCATCCCCGGGTCCGAGATGTAATCGACCAGCTTGATCGCCTCATCGTAGAGGTTCTGCTCCATCAAGATGCGCCCCATGGCGAGCAGCGCCTTGGACTGTGCCCGCTTTTCCTTGATGCGGCCGGCCGCGCGAAAAGCGTCGGCGCGGCGACCGGCGCGTGTCTGTTCGACGAGAATCGCTTCGACGGTGTCGTATCGTGCCGGACCGTCGGGCACCGATTGCGATTCCACCAACGCCTGGTCGAAAAGCGGCAGCGCTGAATCCAGATCGCCGCGGACCGCCATCGTGCCCGCCGTGGCGGCCAGCGCGCGGGCGCGCCGCGAGTGATCGGCGATGTCGCGGATCATCTGCATCGCCTGGCTCGGGTTGCCGGCCTCGATCTCCTGTGCCGCAACACGGGCGAGGTCGGCATCGTGCTCGGGGTAGGTGGACAGCGAGATGCGCGTGCGCGCCGCCGACAGGGTGCGGCTGGTGCCCGCCGTGTCGTGTATCTGGTTCTGGAGCGTGGCAATCCGGATCAGCATGTCCACCGTCGGCGCGGCATCGGTCTTGGCGCCTTTCAGGCGCGCAACCACGTCGTTCAGGGCGTTGCGTCCGGCCGTCTGAGCCGCGGGGTCCTTGCTGGCGATCTGGGCGCGGGCGACCGCAACGAGGGCTTGCGCCTCCTCCATCGGGTCCTCGATCACCTTGGCCGTCTCGGTCGCGACCGCATAGGCGCCGAGTTCGGTCTGGGCCGCGGAAATCTCGGTATAGGTGCGGTCGAACTCGGGCGAGCGGCCCTTGCCCAGCATCTCGGCCAGCGCCTTCTGATAGGTCTGGAGGGCGGACTCCTTGCGGTCTTTCGATTGTTCGTATCGCGCGATCTTTACGAAGCCGCGACCGCGCCAGAGCGGCGTCGCGACGACGTTCATCTCGGCCATCGCGGCGCGCAGATCGCCTTGCTGGAGGAATCCGTCGATCAGTCCGTTCAGCGCCTCGCCCTGCTCATCCAGGTCGCGGATCGCGTAGGCCGACAGCCGGACAAGCTGCAGCGCATCGTCGAGTGTGGCACGGGTGATGGGGTCGAAGGTCTTGACCCCGCTTCGGTCGAGGTCCTGAAACTGGTCCAGGTTCCGGGTTACGCCATCCTGTGCCTGGGCCGGCGCCGCAAACAACGCCAGCGCCAGGAACAGGGCGCGGCTAGGCCGTGCCGAAAACGCGGCGGAAGACCGTATCGACGTGCTTGGTGTGATAGCCGAGATCGAACAGCGCCTCGATTTCATCGTTCGCCAAGTACTGTCCGATTTCACGGTCGCTCCGCAACAGGTTCAGGAAGGCGCCGTTGCCTTTCCAGACTTCCATCGCGTTGCGCTGCACGGCGCGGTAGGCGTCCTCGCGGCTCATCCCCTTCTGGGTCAGCGCCAGCAGCACCCGCTGCGAGTTATGCAGCCCGCCGAGGCGGTCGAGATTCGCCTTCATCGCCTCAGGGTAGACGAGAAGATTATCCACGACCCCGGTCAGCCGCGCCAGGGCGAAGTCGAGCGCGATCGTCGCGTCCGGCCCGATCACCCGCTCCACCGAAGAATGCGAAATGTCGCGCTCATGCCAGAGGGCGACATTCTCCAGCGCTGGCGTCACAGCGCCGCGGACCAAGCGCGCGATGCCGGTCAGATTCTCCGTCAGCACCGGATTGCGCTTGTGCGGCATTGCCGAGGAGCCCTTCTGGCCGGGCGAGAAATATTCTTCGACCTCGCGAACCTCGGTGCGCTGGAGATGGCGGATCTCAATGGCCAGGTTCTCGACGGTACCGGCGATCACGCCGAGTGCGGCGAAGAAGGCGGCATGCCGGTCGCGTGGCACGATCTGGGTCGACATGGGTTCGACGGCGAGCCCCAGCTTCTCAGCGACATACTCCTCCACCGATGGGTCGATATTGGCGAAGGTGCCGACCGCGCCGGAAATCTTGCAGGTTGCGATCTCCGCCCGCGCCGCTGCCAGCCGGGCCCGGCAGCGGTCGAAGGCGGCGTAGTGGCCGGCCAGCTTGAGGCCGAAGGTGGTGGGTTCGGCATGGATGCCGTGGCTGCGGCCGATGCAGGCCGTGTATTTGTGCTCCTCCGCGCGGCGGCGCAGCGCCTTGAGCAGGGCATCGAGGTCGGCATCCATAATGTCCGCCGCCTGGGTCATCTGGACCGCGAGGCAGGTATCCAGCACATCCGATGAGGTCATTCCCTGATGCACGAATCGCGCGGGCTCGCCGACATGCTCGGCAAGTTCGGTCAGGAACGCGATCACGTCGTGCTTGGTCTCGCGCTCGATGGCGTCGATGCGGGCGATCCGCTCATCGGTATAGTCCGTCGGCGCGGCGGCGCGCACCGCCTTGGCAGCGGCCTCCGGCACCACTCCCAGCCGGGCCTGCGCATCGGTGGCGTGCAGTTCGATGTCCAGCCAGATGCGGAAACGGTTTGCAGGCTCCCAGATTCGGGTCATCGCGGGCCGGCTGTAGCGCGGAATCATCGGTCGGAGCAGTCCTTTGCAGGGCGTTGGCAGGCCTGGGAGGGTATGCCAGAGGGCGGCGGCTTTGGGAAGGGTGGCAGGCCCCCAGGGCGTCGCGGTATCGTGGAGGCTGGCCCCGCCAACGGGAATACGACCGATGACCGACCTTTCTCCGGCCTCTCTGCGGCAATGCCGCATCGACCTCGCCGCTGCCTTTCGCTGGGCGGTCCGGCTCGGCCTGCATGAGGGCGTTTGCAACCATTTCAGCCTTGCCGTCGGCGGCGACCGCTTTCTGGTCAATCCCTTCGGACTGCACTGGTCGGAGATCACGGCCTCGTCGTTGCTGCTCGCCGACTATGAAGGCCATGTCGTGGAAGGCGAGGGCACCGTGGAGGATACGGCCTTCTACATCCACAGCCGCGTTCACAAGCTGTGCCCGCAGGCGACATGCGTTCTGCATACGCACATGCCCTATGCGACGGCGCTGACGCTGGTGGAGGGCGGACGTCTGGAGCCCGTGCATCAAACGGCGTTGAAATTTACCGGTCGCGTCGCATACGACGAGACCTATGCCGGGCTGGCGCTCGACGGTGCGGAAGGCGACCGGATCGCGGCAGGCCTCGGCAACAGAAGCATCATGTTCATGGCCGCGCATGGCGTGCTGGTCACGGCCCCGACAGTCGCCGAGGCCTTCGACGACCTCTATTACCTTGAGCGTGCGTGTCAGGCGCAGGTTCTGGCGCGCAGCACGGGGCTGCCGTTGCGGGTTTTGCCGCGGGAGACGGTCGCGCGCACCGAACAGCAGTTCGCGACGGGGAGCGAGGCGTATGCCCGGCTGCATTTCGACGCACTGAAGCGGCTTCTCGATCGTCAGGAGCCGGATTACCGCCACTGAAGGAAGGCTGGCCGGGCACGCGCGCGACGCTATGCCGCGCCGAATTTTGTGCGGTGCAGCATGGACAGGGAAGGGGCCCGAGGGCACATCAAGGCCGGAAAGCGGCAGGGCGAATGCAGACGATCCGTATGCACCCGTATTGACGGTACGGCCATGCATCGCGAATCGTTATCACCGCATCGTGAACGGGCGCGGAGTGGGGACGAGGGCGCGGCCGCGATGGGGGGCGTGGGTGGTTTTTATCAAAATTCCGGCAGGGGAGGCAGCGTGAGCCAGCCCCTGCGTAAATCGGCCGTGCAGTTGCCGACGACCTTCGTGCAGCGCGGCACGGCAGTGCCGTTCAGCTCGGAAGGGCTGGAGCATGCGCGCATGCGCGTCAGCGGCGATGGCGAGATGGAGGCCTTGGTCCCCGGGCTTGCCGGCGGCCGCAGCGTCTATGTGATTCCGTGGCAAGTGCTGCCGGAAATCATCCCGATGACGGTCCATGACCGGAAGCTGCACGAGACGCTGTTTTCGCGCCGGCCGCACGCGCCGCACGAGCTGCGCGCCTGCTCGCTCGATGTTGCGAAGTCGGGCGTCGGCGGAATCAAGCTTGCGACCGAAGCGCGCAATGTTCTTGCGTCGGAAGCCGCCCACCGGCTGGCAACCCAATGCACCTTGCTGGCGGGTTCGATCCGTCAGCTCGCCGCGGACAAAGCAAAGAAGCTGGATTTGTCGGTCTCGGGCCTGTCCAGGGCCGAAGGGCTGCTGGCCGCGCGCGCGGCGTTGAAATCCGTGGCCGGCGAACTGGGCGTGCAGGCCGAGGACATCTATGCCCGGATCGAACGCTGGGCCGAGGTCGTCCATCCGTTGGGCCCGCCGGGCGCCGAGTATCCAGGACATCTGCGCAGCACGATCCAGCAACTGGATCGTTTCGTCGGCGAGGTTCGCTCCTGGGCAGCGGAGGAGCCGCCGGAATCGGCCATGATGGCGCAGGAATGCGTGATGGTCTGTGCCGACGTGCTGGACAGCGCAAAGCGATGCGAATCGGAGGTCGACGGCGCCGCGGAGGACATGCAGTCCACGCTGAGGGCGTGGGACGCGACGGTGGCGTTGATTCGCAGCCGGATCGACCGTCTTGCATGGGTCCTGGACGGGTGGGACCGGGTTGTAACCATCTGGGATGCAAAGCGCGACCGCCCGGCGTATGAGCGGCGCGAAGCGATGGAGACGATCTTCCGCTTCCTGCCGGTGCTGCCGGAAGAGGCGCTGCGGCAGAACGGACGGACGATCTGGACCCGTTTCCAGGAGAACCGCCGCCGCCGCATTCAGGCGAACCAGAGCTGGTTTACCGGCGAGGACGATGAGGAGATGCTGCGCCGTCTCAATGTCTTCCAGACGGAGCCGGCATGACGCCCGTAGCGCGCCCGGACGGTGGACGGCGCAAGCTGGCCGAGCGCGAGCTGCTTGCCGGATATCTGGCGGAGCTGCATCCGCGACAGCTTGAGCGGCTGGCCGTCACCCTCGAGCAGGACCGGGAGGCCGGCGAATACCGCCTGCCGCACGAGGAAATCCTGGAATTGCTGCGGCCCTGGCTGATGTCGGCGCGGTTGGGGCGGTTTCCGACGACCCAGCGCATGCTGTGCATGCCGTTGGAAGATTTTCTGTCCGCCGGCGACCCGAAGCTGAAATTGCCAAGCCAGATCGCCCGGCCGTCATTGGCCAGCATGTGGCATTTCCTGACCGAGCAGGTGGCCAAAGACCAGATGGCGGCGGCGGGCGAGACCTATCGCGAGGCCGCCAAGTCCGGCGACCGCGAACGGCTGGACGATGCCGCCCGTGTGCTGTGGCGGACAGCGGCCGAAGCGCTCGCCAAGCCGGTCGAGCGCATGGGCCGCGAACCCGCCTATGCACAGAAGCTGGTCAAGATGCTGGGCGGGACGCGGCGCGCCGAGGATCTGCGCGAGATGGCGGCCTTGTTCGACGTGGCGGACGAGATCGAGACGTTGAAGCGGAGCCTGCCGCCCAAGCCGATCAAGCGTCTGACCGATCCGCAGGTCTCGTTGGTCAAGCGGGTGTATCTCGAGGTCGCCGAGGCCAAGCCGGGCCGCGAGCCCTATATCGTGCTGGCCGTTCTGGCGCGGCTGCGCGAGACCCCGGAAATTCTGAAGGTTGTCCATTCCATCGCGCCGCGTCTCGACCCGGCGGCGCTGGCGACGACCGATCTGGGGGTCGTCGCGGACGTCGTGGTGCGCCAGCTCGAAGGGCGCAGCGAGGATGTCGAGCGGGCGGTGAAGGAGGCGACCTCCGACGTTGCGCTGGCCGATTCCGTCGACGATTTCGTCACGACGTACAGCGGCACCGCGCGGCAGATCAAGCCCAACAGCCGCGACGAATGGGGGCGCCGCATTCTCAAGGCGCGCGAATCGGTCGGCCGGACCGTGGTCGACCGGGTCCTGCGGACCGCATCGACGACCGTCATGCGGGGGATCGAGCCGCCGTCGCCATCACCATCTTCGGCGGCCGCGGAGGCCCAGGCACCGGTGCCGATGGGATTCGATGCGTATCCCGACGAAGCGGCGCTGACCGAGGCCGAGGCGCGCGCGGCAGCGGTCGGGCGTTTGCGCCGGCATGGCGACGCGCTGGGGATCAACAATGCCGTGCACAAGGCCGTGGACACCTTGCGGCGCAAGCTGAACGAGCATGGCGAGCGGCTGATGAAGCGGTTCGACCGCGTCGCGCCCGACCGGCGCGATTATGCCGAGGCGCATCTGATGGCGACCGTCCGCCTGACCGAGTTGATCGCGGGGACCGAGGAAGCCGACAAGCTGCGCAAGGAGGGCGAGCGAGCCCTCTCCGATGCGGTCGGCCGCTATGCTTATGTACGGCAGGCGCGGCGTCCCATCGACGATGAAAGCTGACCCTTACCGGCTCCGTGCCTTCGTCCTATAGTCGGCTGCCCGCTGCGCGAGAGACGGAGGCGACAATGCCCCAGGCCGAAGGCCCCTTCGCGGCGCTGTTCCGCGCCAAGGTCGATGACATTCTGGACGCTTGCAGCCGGTGCGGCAAATGCGTCGAGGTGTGCCCGATGGTGCGGCCGGCCGGCATCGATGCTGCCGAACCGCCGGCCGTCGTGGGCGGAGTCCTGGACCTTCTTGGCGGCGGCGAGGGGACCGAAGCGGCGCGGCGCTGGGCCGCCGTCTGCTCAGGCAGCGGCTTCTGCATCGACGCCTGCGGTGACGGGGTGAACCCGCGGTTCATGCTGAGCCTCGCGCGGCTTGCCATCGAGCAGGGCAAGGGCGAGGCGGCGACCCGTGCGGCGGGTAAACAGAACTTCCAGGATATGACGCGCTCGGTGCGGGTGCTGTCGCGGCTTCAGCTGTCGCCCGACCAGTTGCGCCGTCTGGGCCAGCTTCCCGGTGGCGAGCCGGCGCCGGCCGATCCCGAGGTGGTGTTCTACACCGGCTGCAACATCCTGCGGACGCCGCATATCGCCCTGCATTGCCTGGACGTGCTGGACGCGCTGGCGGTGCCCTATGCGGTGCATGGCGGGCCGGGAAGCTGTTGCGGCATCCTGCAACTGCGCGGCGGCGATCAGGCGAATGCCGAACGGCAGGCGTCGAAGTCCATCGAGCGGTTTGCGGATACGGGCGCGGCCGAGGTGATCTCCTGGTGTCCGACCTGCCAGATTCAGATGGGAGAGGCGATGCTGCCGGCCTATTCCGATGCCGGGCCAGCGCCCTTCGACCTGACCATTTTCCCGGTCTGGCTGGCGCAGCGGCTCGATCGGCTGAAGCCGCTGTTCGTGCATCGGGTGGAGAAGCGCGTCGGCCTGCACGAGCATCCCGGCATTCCGGGAGTGACAGAGGCGGTGCAGACCATCCTGAAGGCGATCCCCGGCCTCGACTTTGTCGATCTGCGGCAGCCGCAGGTGGGCTACATGTGCAACGCGCTGCGGCCAATGCCGGAATACACCCGCCAGCTTCACCAGGCGCAGCTTGAGGCGGCCGAGACGGCGGGGGTCGATACGCTGGCCGGCGTCTACCACGCCTGCCACCGCGACCTGTGCAGCCATCAGCGCGACTGGCCCTTCGAGGTGGTGAACTTCATGGAGCTGGTGGGCGAGGCGATGGGCATCTGCCATCCGGACCGCTTCAAGCAGTTGAAGCTGATGCAGGACGCCGATGCCATCCTGGCGGACTCCGCCGAGATGATCGCGCAATACGACCTGGACCCGGAGGAGGTCCGGGCCGTTGTGCTGAAGGCGATGATCGGCGAGCAGCCGCTGCCGCTGCGGGGCGGCGCCTGAACGGCTACCGCCCGCAAGACTGGCCGCCGTCGATCACCAGTTCGATGCCGGTGACGAAGCGGCTTTCGTCCGAGGCGAGGTAGAGCGCGCCATAGGCGATGTCGTCCGGCGTCGCGAAGCCGCCCAGCGGCGCCGAACCCGCGCGTTCCGCCGCGCCCTTGTCCGCGTCGCCGCCGCCGTAATAGCGCAGCACGTCGTCGCCCATCGGCGTGCGGACGAGGCTGGGATGGATCGAGTTGCAGCGGATGCGGTCGCCGCTGCGCCCGCCATGCACGGCGATGGACTTCGTCAGTTGCCGCACGGCGCCTTTGGACGCGCCATAGGCCACGGCCTTGGGTGTGGCGCGGATGCCCGACAGCGACGAGATGTTGACGATGGACCCGCCGCCGCCCGACTGGCGCATCGCCGGGAGGACCGCCTGGCAGCCCAGCATGACGCCGTCGATGTTGACGGCGTTGACCATGCGCCACTCCTCGATCTCCATATGCTCGATGTCCTGGGCGTCCGTCGTGCTGAAGATGCCGGCGTTGTTGACCAGGATGTCGAGCCGGCCGAAGCGGGCCATCGTGTCCTTCACCGCCTGCGCCCAGTCCGCGGCCTTTGTCACGTCGAGCGGCATGCCGACCGCGCCGCCGCCGATCTCGGCGGCCAATGCCGTCGCGCCCAGGCTGTTGCGGTCGGCGATCACGACCTTCGCACCCTCGGCCGCGAACAGCCGCGCGATCGCGGCACCGAAACCCGAAGCACCGCCCGTCACGATCGCCACCTTGTTCTGCAAGCGCGCCATGCTGACCTCCCCCTTCATGTTGTTGGGCGCATTCTGCCGAGGAAGGGCCGCGAGCGTCGAGACGAAAAGGGCCGAACCCTTGCAGGTCCGGCCCTCGCTTCGCGGATGCCGCGATCCTCAGTCGTCGCCGGCGGCGGCGCGTTTCGCCACCTCGCCGGCCGGCAGGTAGATTTCCGCACCGGCCTCGCGGAACTTCTCGGACATGGCGTCCATGCCCTCCTCGGCGGCGGCGCGGATTTCCTGCGTGATCTTCATCGAGCAGAATTTCGGGCCGCACATCGAGCAGAAATGCGCGACCTTGGCGCCTTCGGCGGGCAGGGTCTGGTCGTGGAAGTCCTCTGCCGTCTCCGGGTCCATCGACAGATGGAACTGGTCGCGCCAGCGGAAGTCGAAGCGGGCGCGGCTCAGCGCGTCGTCCCAGATGCGCGCCGCCGGATGCCCCTTGGCGAGGTCGGCGGCATGGGCGGCGATGCGGTAGGAGATGACGCCGTCCTTCACGTCCTTGCGGTTCGGCAGGCCCAGATGCTCCTTGGGCGTGACGTAGCAGAGCATGGCGGTGCCGAACCAGCCGATCATCGCCGCACCGATGGCGCTGGTGATGTGGTCGTAGCCGGGCGCCACGTCCGTCACGAGCGGCCCGAGCGTGTAGAAGGGCGCCTCGTGGCAGATCTCCAGCTGCTTCTCCATGTTCTCCTTGATCTTGTGCAGGGGAACATGGCCCGGCCCCTCGATCATCACCTGGACGTCGTGCTTCCAGGCGATCTGCGTCAGTTCGCCCAAGGTCTCCAACTCGGCGAACTGCGCGCGGTCGTTGGCGTCGGCGATGCAGCCCGGCCGCAGCCCGTCGCCCAGCGAGAAGGACACGTCGTACTGCTTCATCAACTCGCAGATTTCCTCGAAATGCGTGTAGAGGAAATTCTCCTTGTGATGAGCGAGGCACCACTTGGCCAGGATCGAGCCGCCGCGGCTGACGATGCCGGTCACCCGGTTCGCCGTCAGCGGGATATAGGGCAGGCGCACGCCGGCATGGATGGTGAAGTAGCTGACGCCCTGCTCGCACTGCTCGACCAGTGTGTCGCGGTACATTTCCCAGGTCAGATCTTCGGCAACGCCGCCGACCTTCTCCAGCGCCTGATAGATCGGCACCGTGCCGATGGGGACGGGCGAGTTGCGGATGATCCATTCGCGGGTGTTGTGGATGTCCTTGCCCGTCGACAGGTCCATGACCGTGTCG
>JBFWNZ010000069.1:0-13610 GCA_050250795.1 Alphaproteobacteria bacterium
CCAGCCGGTGCCGCGCCACTTCCTGGCCGGAGGCATCGTAGAGAATCGCCGCGAGCGGCAGGTTCGCCTGCGCCGCCGACATCGGCGTCGGCAGAGCGACGCTGCGGAAGCGGTCGAGCGGCAGGAGGGGAGCCGGCAGGATATAGGCCTTGCCGAGTAGGTTGCCGAGTTCGGCGATCTGCGGGTTCGGCTTCAGGTCCTCACGCTCGACGTTCGGATGGGCGATGCGCTGCCGGCCGCTGTCCGCAAGGACCTCGTAGCGGGGCCGCACGAAATGCTTTCCGGCCTGGATCTCGATCTGCTCCGGCCAGCGCAGGTCGGGCAGCAGCGACGCGACGTCCAGCGCATAGGTGCCGAAGCCCGGAACCGGGCGGTCCAGCCAGGCGATCCGGTCCTCGCCCATGCGGTTGAGGCCGATGCCGCCGGACGGGATCGGGCAGGGATGGCTGTTCTGGACCCAGAGGATGACCCGCTCGCCGTCGTCGGGGGCCGGCAGCCCGCCATAGCGGTCCGAGGGCCAGGCGTTGGCGTCATGCGTGCAGGACAGCACGGCGGGGTCGTCGCCATAGGTGTCCAGGGCATATTTGACGATCTCGTGGCCCGCCGCGCCGACGACATGGACGAAGAGCTGGCCGGTGAAATCGCCCAGGCCGAACCGGCTGCGCACGGCGCGGCTATCGACGACCACCGTGCCGGCGGGCATCGGGTCCTGCCATGTCGCAAGCACGCGCCCGTCGGCGTCGAACAGGCGGCACCAGATGGACAGCTGCGTCGCGCCGTAGCCGCTCCAGTAGTTCGACGACACGAGGCGGGTGTGATGGCCGTCGCGGTCCCGGAAGAAGGCGAAGTTGGTCGCGAAGTTCAACGGGTCGAGATAGCGCCGGGCATTCGTCAGCATGCCGCTGTCGAGACGGATTTCATCCAGGCTCGCCACACCCATCCGCGCGGGCACCAGATGGCGGATATGGTTGACCGGACGTTCGGAATCGAAGGCGATGATCAGCAGGTTGCGCGCGGTGCTGCCCGGCAGGTCGGTGACCGGCTGGGCCCGGTGCCCCAGAACCGTATTGCCGATGCGCGCGATGTCCTGGACATAGACGGCCGCGACCGTCAGCGGGGACAGGTCGTGGAGTTCCGCGAATTCCTGGGCGAAGCCGGCCGGATCGTAGATGGCGACCGGTCCCTCCGCGGCGAGGCGCGCGATCAGGTCGTGCATCTTGGGCGCAGCCAGCGGGTGGCCGATGGCCTTGAAGAAGGCCGTGCCGCCCGAGGTATTGCTGAAGGTATGGATATTCAGCGCCATGAATCGGAAATCCCGGCGTAGTGAATGATCAGGAGGCCAAGGCGAAGCGCTTGAAGAACGCGGACACCTTGTGCCGCCGCCTTTCGCGTTCCAGATAGCTGCGGTCGCGCACCCAGTTCAGCTGGATCATGCGCCGCTCGCCTTCGACGGATTTATGCCCGTGCCAGGCGTTTTCGGTGCATCGGAAGACCAGCAGGGTGCCGGCCTCCGGCAGAACTTCGACGACATAGTCCTCGATGTCGTGGGCGTTCCGAAGCAGCCGCAGGCGCCCGCCATCCTGTTCCCAATCGGCGTTCATGTAGACGAGCGCGGTAATCAGCTTGCCGCCGGAGTCGGTGTGAATCTGCCCGTCCCGGGCGCGGCATTGCCCGCGCACCGTCACCATGGTCGGCCGGTCTGTGAGATCGATCGCGAATTTCTCGGCGATGGCCGCCGTCATCTCGGGGCCTTGAATCTGCTCCAGCAAGGCCGCGAATGCAGCGCCGAACTGGAGCGTTTCCGACGGAAAGCTTCCGGGCCGGGACATCTGCGGAAAGTCCCGATGGATTGCGGACAGGGCCGCGCCGGGCAGGAAATTGGGAACGATGCAATGATCGAACGGATCGTTTGCCAACGGCGCGCGGCGGAGAGCCTCGATATCCAGCATCAACGATGAATACCCCGTATCCGAAATCGCGTCGCCACATATAAAAAGCGGCGTCCGGCTTTACAAACGCGAAGCGTCTTGTGCGCCAACTTGCCGCGCGGTTCAGCCGGGCCTCTGCGACAGCCGCCGGCGGACTTCCGCAGCCACCGTCTCCGTCTCGCGCAGCGGCGGATAGCTCCACTGTTCCAGCCGCCCTGCGAAGGGACGGGTCACGCCGATCCGCTCCATATCCGCATGGAAATGCGCGAATTTCGCGTTGCCGCCTTCGAGATGGACGACATGGACCGGCTTTCCGGTCGCGCCGGCCTCCGACACCATGTTGACGGAGTCGCCGGTCACGACGATGGCGTCGGCAAGCGCGAGATATCCCAGATAGGGATTATCACCCTGGCCGTCCCAGACCGCCGCGGGAAGTCCGGCGAGGGTCCTGCGCAGCAAGGCTTCGTTCTCCGGTCCGGTACGCCGCGAGGGCGTGACGGCGAGCCCCGCGCCATGCGTCCGGACGATTCCCGCGAGCTGCGATGCGAGCGTCTCCATCGTCGCGCGCGTCAGGCGGAACGTCTTGTTCGCGCCGCCGATGAGGACGGCGACGAGCGGCCGCGGCAGATGGGCCAGCATCGGGCGGAATCGCTCGGCGGCATCCGCCAGCTTCGCGGCCGTGACCCGATGGACCGCCCCCTGCGTCACCATGACGTTGCTGCCGGTCAGGCCGTCATGCGCGGGGGCCGCGATCAGATCGAACCAGCGGGTGGGCAGCCGCGGATGCTGAACATGGACCAGGAAGGTACGGCCCCGATTGCGGCGTTTGATGCCGAGGGCCGGGCCGATGGCATTGCGGCCGCAACTGACGACGATGTCGGGCCAGGGCGGCCCGATAGGGTCGCTTCCCGGTCCGGCGCCGATGGTGCCGCCGCCCAGCCAGAGCTGGGGCCAGAACTGCGGGGGAAGCCATCGCCACGGCCGTGCGAGTTCGACCGTCCGGCTGTCCACCGGCACCTCGCCGGCGGCGATCGCTTCGGCAAGGCCGAGGGCCTGCGCCACCATGCCCGCGCGACCGTCGGTCACCGCCCAGATGCGGGCGCGGCCCAGTCCCGAACGCGCGGTCAACATGCCTGCCCTGCTGCTCTGGCTATCTTGCAAAGGCCTACTCTCATTGTAATATTCTTACCCATTCTGTCTCGCAAGGGCATCCCACGCATGCGCCGCATCAAACTCGACAAGATCGACCGCCGTATCCTGCGCGATCTGCAGGATGACGGGCGGATGACCAATGTCGATCTGGCGCGCCGCGCCGGGATTTCGGCGCCGCCCTGCCTGCGCCGCGTGCGGGCGCTGGAAGAGGCAGGCTACATCCGTGGCTATCACGCCGATGTCAATGCGGAAGCGATGGGCTATGGCGTCACGGTCTTCGCGCATGTCGGCCTGAACAGCCAGGCGGAAGTCGATCTGGTGGCGTTCGAGAATCTGGTCCGCAGCTGGCCGATGGTGCGCGAGTGCCACATGCTGGCGGGAGAGACGGATTTCCTGCTCAAGGTCGTCGCACATGACTGGGACGACTACAACAGCTTCCTGACGACGCGTCTGACCGCGGCGCCCAATGTGAGCCATGTCAAATCGGCTCTGGCGATCCGGGCGTCGAAGCAGGAAGCGGGCGTTCCGATCGACGCCGAGGAACTGGACGCCGCGGCGGAATGACGCCGGTCAGACGTATTTGACGTCGATGATCTCGTAGGCCTTCTGCCCGCGCGGCGTCGTCACCTCGACGGACTCGCCGATGGCCTTGCCGATCAGCGCGCGCGCGACGGGCGAGGTGACCGACAGCCGGCCCGCCGCAATGTCCGCCTCGTACTCGCCGACGATCTGATAGGTCGTCTCGTCGTCGGTGTCCTCGTCGGCGACCGTCACGGTGGCGCCGAATGTCACCTTCTTGCCGGACAGCTTGGAGACGTCGATGACCTCGACCCGCGCCAGCATGTCCTCAAGTTCGAGGATGCGCCCTTCGATGAAGCTCTGACGCTCGCGGGCGGCGTGGTACTCCGCATTTTCCGAGAGATCGCCATGCTCGCGCGCGGCGGCGATGGCCTTGATGATGTTCGGCCGCTCGACGCTTTTCAGCGTCTTCAACTCTTCAACCAGGCGGGCATGGCCCGCTTCGGTCATTGGAACCTTCTGCATATCCCCGATCCCCAGCCGCCAAAACACCGCCACGGGAGGCGGCAGCATCTGCGGGTCCGCAAATGCAAACCACCCCCGCACCGTCGTTTCGTTCCGAACGGTGTTGGAGGGTCGTCCGTTAAAACGCGCTTCTAAAATAGGACTGCAACGGGGCTACATCAAGCGAGCCGCATTTCAGGGCGGAAATCGCCTGCACGGCGGCGCGCGCGCCGGCCATGGTGGTGTAGTAGGGGATGCCGTGCACGAGCGCCGACCGGCGCAGGCTGAAGCTGTCGCGGATCGCCTGCACGCCTTCGGTCGTGTTCAGGATCAGCTGCACATCGCCGTTGATCATCGCATCCACGATATGCGGCTGGCCTTCCAGCACCTTGTTGATCGGCGTGACCGGAATGCCCTGGCTTTCCAGATACGAAGCCGTGCCGCGCGTCGCCAGGACCTTGAAGCCCATCTCGACCAGCCGCCGGGTCGGCTGGGCCACCACCGCCTTGTCGGAATCCTTCACCGACACGAACACCGTGCCGGACAGGGGCAGGGTCACGCCGCTTCCCAGCTGGGATTTGGCGAAGGCGCGGCCGAAATCCTCGTCCAGGCCCATCACCTCGCCCGTGGACCGCATCTCCGGGCCCAGCATCACGTCGACGCCGGGGAAGCGGGCGAAGGGGAA
This sequence comes from Alphaproteobacteria bacterium, assembly GCA_050250795.1. Taxonomy (GTDB): domain Bacteria; phylum Pseudomonadota; class Alphaproteobacteria; order UBA8366; family UBA8366; genus JBFWNZ01. The sequence continues at coordinate 4,789 of JBFWNZ010000069.1, forward strand.
CACCGCCTCCTTCACCGCGACATGCGTCTTGGTCGCGATTGCTTTCAGGTCGAAATCGCGCAGCTTCTCGCCCGCCATCACGCGCGCCGCGATCTTGGCGATCGGCGTGCCGGTCGCCTTGGCGACGAAGGGAACGGTGCGGCTGGCGCGCGGGTTGACCTCGATCAGGTACACCACGCCGTTCTGTACCGCGTACTGCACGTTCATCAGCCCGATGACGTTGAGGCCGCGCGCCAGCGCGTCGGTCTGGCGGCGGATTTCATCGACGATGTCGCGGCCCAGCGAATAGGGCGGGAGCGAGCAGGCGCTGTCGCCGGAATGGATGCCGGCTTCCTCGATATGCTCCATGATGCCGGCCACATGCACGTCGGTGCCGTCGGCGAGCGCATCGACGTCGACCTCGATGGCATCGCGCAGATAGCCGTCGATGAGGACCGGATGCGCGCCGGACACGGCCACCGCGGTCGCCATGTAATGGCGCAGGGCGTCGCGGTCGTGGACGATCTCCATCGCCCGTCCGCCCAGCACGTAGGAGGGACGGATCAGGACGGGATAGCCGATGCGCCGCGCGATCTCCTCGGCCTGGTCGGCCGAGGTGGCGATGCCGTTGGGCGGCTGCTTCAGGTTGAGCGCGGTCACCAGCTTCTGGAAGCGCTCGCGGTCCTCCGCCAGATCGATGGCATCGGGCGAGGTGCCGAGGATCGGGATGCCGGCCGCCTCCAGCGCACGCGCCAGCTTGAGCGGCGTCTGGCCGCCGAACTGCACGATCACGCCGCAGAGTTCGCCCTTCTCCTGCTCGGCCCGGACGAGCTCGATCACGTCCTCGGCCGTCAGCGGCTCGAAATACAGGCGGTCGGCGGTGTCGTAGTCGGTGGAGACGGTCTCCGGATTGCAGTTGACCATGATCGTCTCATAGCCCGCTTCGCGCAGCGCATAGACGGCATGGACGCAGCAATAGTCGAACTCGATGCCCTGGCCGATCCGGTTCGGCCCGCCGCCCAGGATGACCACCTTGCGGCGGTCGCTGACCGCGGCCTCGGACTCCGCCGGGGCTAGGCCGTCGCCCTCGTAGCAGGAATACATGTAGGGGGTCTGGGACGGGAACTCGGCGGCGCAGGTGTCGATGCGCTTGTAAACGGGTCGGATGCCCAGCGCGATCCGCCGTGCGGCGACCGCCGCCTCGTCGAGCCCGGCAAGCTTGGCCAGCCGCGCATCGGAAAAGCCGGCCTTCTTGAGGCGGATCAGCGCCTGGGGGTCGTCCGGCAGGCCGTCGCGCCGCACTGCGGCCTCGGCATCGACGATTTCGCGGATACGCTCCAGGAACCACGGGTCGATCCGGCAGGCAGCATGGATTTCGGCGACGGAGAAGCCGTGGCGGAAGGCCTGGGCGACCAGCAGCAGCCGGTCCGGCACCGGCTGGGCCAGCGCAGCACGGACGGCGTCGCGGTCGCCGTTCGCCGCGCCCTCGATGGTCACTTCGTTGAGGCCGTCCAGCCCGGTCTCCATCGAGCGCAGCGCCTTCTGCAGCGACTCGCCGAAGGTCCGGCCGATGGACATCGCCTCGCCGACGGATTTCATGGAGGTGGTCAGCAGGGGCTCCGCGCCGGGGAACTTCTCGAAGGTGAAGCGCGGCATCTTGGTCACGACATAGTCGATGGTCGGCTCGAAGCTGGCCGGCGTGACCCCGGTGATGTCGTTGTCGAGCTCGTCGAGCGTGTATCCCACCGCCAGCTTCGCCGCGACCTTGGCGATGGGGAAGCCGGTCGCCTTGGAGGCCAGCGCCGAGGAGCGCGAGACGCGCGGGTTCATCTCGATCACGACCATGCGGCCATCGGCGGGATTCACCGCGAACTGCACGTTCGAGCCGCCGGTATCCACCCCGATCTCGCGCAGGCACGCGATCGAGGCGTTGCGCATGATCTGGTATTCCTTGTCCGTCAGCGTCAGCGCAGGGGCGACGGTCACGGAATCGCCGGTGTGGATGCCCATCGGATCGACGTTCTCGATCGAGCAGACGATGATGCAGTTGTCCGCATGGTCGCGGACCACCTCCATCTCGAACTCCTTCCAGCCGAGCACCGATTCCTCGATCAGAATCTCGTGGACCGGCGAGGCGCGCAGCCCCTCCTCGACGCGGCGGAAGAATTCCTCACGGTTGTAGGCGATGCCGCCGCCGGTGCCGGCGAGCGTGAAGGACGGACGAAGGATCGCGGGCAGGCCGACATCGTCGAGCGCCTCGCGCGCCTCGCCCATGTTGCGGATCAGGCGCGAACGCGGGCTTTCCAGGCCGATCTTGTCCATCGCCTCGCGGAACAGCTGCCGGTCCTCGGCCTTGGCGATCACATCGGCCTTGGCGCCGATCATCTCGATGCCGAGCCGGTCGAGGGTGCCGTCCTTGAACACGGCCAGCGCCGTGTTCAGGGCCGTCTGGCCGCCCATGGTGGGCAGCAGCGCGTCCGGCCGCTCGCGTTCCAGGATGCGGGTGACGATCTCGGGCGTGATCGGCTCGATATAGGTGGCGTCGGCCAGCCCCGGATCGGTCATGATCGTGGCCGGGTTCGAGTTCACCAGGACGACCCGGTATCCCTCTTCGCGCAGGGCTTTGCAGGCCTGGGCGCCGGAGTAGTCGAACTCGCAGGCTTGGCCGATGACGATCGGGCCGGCCCCGATGATCATGATCGATTCGATGTCCTGGCGCTTAGGCATGGGGGGCAACCGTCTTGCAGCCGCGGCATGCGGCGGGGAAACGACCTGTGAGGCGGGTCTCGGGCATACGGATCGTCACGCGGGCTTCACGCATCATATGCCGAAGCCGCGCGCGGGGCGCGTCAGCCCTTCTTGTCCATCAGCCGCACGAACCGCTCGAACAGATACTGGCTGTCCTGCGGCCCGGGCGACGCCTCGGGGTGATACTGGACGCTGAAGATCGGGCGTCCGCGCACGGCCAGGCCCTCGACCGAGTCGTCGAACAGCGAGCGATGGGTGATCTCCACATCCTCGGGCAGCGACTCCGGCACGACGATGAAGCCGTGATTTTGGCTGGTGATCTCGACCTTGCCGGTGGTCAGGTCCTTGACCGGATGATTGGCGCCGCGATGGCCGTGATGCATCTTCTCGGTCCGGCCGCCCAGCGCCAGGCCCAGCATCTGATGGCCCAGGCAGATGCCGAACAGCGGCTTGCCGCTGTCGATCACGCCGCGGATCATCGGCACGGCGTAGTCGCCGGTGGCCGCGGGATCGCCCGGCCCGTTCGACAGGAACACCCCGTCCGGATCGTGGCGCAGCACCTCGTCGGCCGTGGCCGTGGCCGGCACCACCGTCACCCGGCAGCCGAGCGAGGCGAGCGAGCGCAGGATGTTGCGCTTGGCGCCGAAATCCACCGCCACGACATGCCGCTGCGGATTGTCCATCCGGCCGTAACCCTGGCCCCAGGCCCATTGCGTCTCGTGCCAGTCATAGGTCTGGGTGCAGCTGACCTCTTTCGCGAGGTCCATGCCGACCAGACCGGGCCACGCCGCCGCCGCTTGGCGCATCGCCGCAAGATCGAAGACGCCGTCGGGCGCATGGATCAGGACGCCGTGCGGTGCGCCGAGATCGCGGATGCGGTGCGTCAGGCGGCGCGTGTCGACCCCGGCGATGCCGGGCAGGTCGTGCCGCTTCAGCCACTCGTCGAAGGTCTGCAGGGCGCGCCAGTTGGACGGCTCGGTGATATCGGCCCGCAGCACGCAGCCGCGCGCCGCCGGCGTCACCGTCTCGATATCCTCGGGGTTCGCGCCGACATTGCCGATATGCGGGAAGGTGAAGGTCACGATCTGGCCCGCATAGGACGGGTCGCTCATGATCTCCTGATAGCCGGTCAGCGAGGTGTTGAAGCACACTTCGCCCAGTGCCCGGCCGTCCGCGCCCACGCCCTTTCCCCAAAACAGCGTGCCGTCGGCGAGCATGAGGGCGGCCGTTGCCCCGCGGGGCTGGGTCGTAGGCGTAACCGGATCAGCCATTCGAGCGGTCGTCACTTTCATGATGCGCAAACGCGCGCGACGGCAGCGCCGTCCCACGGACTTGCGCCGGCACCCTCGCGGCTGGCGCGAAGCTAAGCAAAAGGCATGCTGCCGTCAAGTCCCGAAGCAATATTTTTATGCATAAATATCAATACTTTAGAAGATTCCGCACGGTTTGCCTTCCGGCGCGCCTTCCTGTAGCGTTGACATTTCGTGACAACGGGACGGGGAAAAACATGCTTCGGGATCGCTTCACGAACGATCTCAAGGCGGCCATCCTGGGAAAGGACGCCTGCGCGACATCGACGCTGCGGCTGATTCTGGCGGCCTTGAAGGATCGCGATATCGCCGCCCGCGGCAAGGGACAGCCGGAAGGGATCGGCGAGGACGAGATCGTTGCGATGCTGCAGACCATGATCAAGCAGCGTCGCGAGAGCATCGACCTTTACGAGCGCGGCGGCCGCCTCGAACTGGCGCAGCAGGAGGCCGACGAGATCGCGCTGATCGAGCGGTTCCTCCCGGCGCAGCTCTCCGCGGAGGAAATCGGCGCGGCCGTGCGCAAGGTCGTGGCCGAGCTGGGCGCCACAAGTCTCAAGGACATGGGCAAGATCATGGCCGAACTGCGCAGCCGCTATGCCGGACGCATGGACTTCAGCAAGGCCAGCGCCTTGGTCAAGCAGCAACTGTCCTAGGCGCGGACCCGCGCTTTCGCCCATGGGCGGCGGCGCGTATACTTCGCCTCGAACTCCGAAAATTTCCTCAACCGGTCCGTCGCGCGATGGCCTTTCCCGACCGCTTTCTGGACGATGTCCGCGCACGGGTCGGGCTGGCGGATGTCGTGGGGCGGCGCGTCAACCTGACGCGCAAGGGCCGCGAGCATTCCGGCCTGTGTCCGTTCCATAAGGAAAAGACGCCCTCCTTCACGGTCAACGAGGAGAAGGGCTTCTATCATTGCTTCGGCTGCGGCGCGCATGGCGACGTCATCAGCTTCGTGATGCAGACCGAGGGGCTGTCCTTTCCCGAGGCCGTCGAGGCGCTGGCGACCCAGGCGGGCCTGCCGATCCCGGTATCCTCGCCCATGGAGCGCGAGCGCGAGCAGCGGCGCGCCGGGCTGCACGATGCGGTGGAGGCCGCGGCGCGCTGGTTCGAGGCCCAGCTTTCGACGCCGGCCGGCCGGCCCGGCCTGGAGTATCTTCAGCGGCGCGGGCTGGACGACGCCGCGATCCGGCAGTTCCGGCTGGGCTATGCCCCGGATACGCGCGAGGGCCTGAAGACGGCGCTTCGTGCCCAGGGTATGGATGAGGCGCTGCTGGTCGAAGCGGGGCTTGCCATCCGGCCCGACGACGGCCGCGCCGCCTATGACCGGTTCCGCGGGCGGGTGATCTTTCCGATCGCCGACCGGCGGGGACGGGTCATCGCATTCGGCGGCCGCATCCTGGGGGATGGCGAGCCGAAATACCTGAACTCTCCCGAGACGCCGCTCTTTCATAAGGGCGACACGCTGTACGGTCTCGCCCAGGCGCTGTCCCCGGCACGGGCGTCGGGCGAGCTGATCGTGACCGAAGGCTATATGGACGTCATCGCTCTGGTGCGTGCGGGCTTTCAAGGAGCGGTGGCGCCGCTGGGGACGGCGCTGACCGAGGCCCAGATCCAGGCGCTGTGGAAGATCGTCGATGAACCGATCCTGGCCTTCGACGGCGACAATGCCGGCCAGCGCGCGGCGGCCCGCGCCGCGGAACGGGCCCTGCCGCTGCTGGTGCCGGGCAAATCGCTGCGTTTCGCATTCCTGCCGCGCGGCGAGGACCCGGACAGCCTGATCGCCGGCAACGGGCCGGGCGCGATGCGGGCGGTGCTGGGCGCGGCCGAACCGCTGGTGGCGGTGCTGTGGCGGATCGAGGCGGGATCGCGGCCGGTCGACACGCCGGAGCAGCGCGCCGACCTGCAGGCCCGCTTGCTTCGGCAGGCGACCCGGATCGGCGACACCATCGTGCAGGAGCATTACCGGCAGGCGCTCATGGAGCGCGTGCGCGGCGCGTTCCGCCCGGCCTACCGGCCGTCGGGGGCGCCGTCGGGCCGCTTGCCGTTCGCCGGGGCGGCCCGGTCGCAATCGGCCCGCCATCTGCCGGCGAATGCCGAACAATTGCGGCGCCGTCAGCAGCAAATCGTCCTGGCGGCCTTGATCAATCATCCGGAGTTGCTGGATACCTTCGGCGAGGATATCGCCGATCTCGGCCTGGACGACGATCTGGATCGGTTGCGTCAGGCATTGCATCACTGCTATTCCGCGTTTCCCGGCCTTGACGCGGCAAATCTCAAAGGCCATTTGTCTACAACCGAATTTACGGGTCTTATCGGCGCGCTGTTAAGCAATGGGGTTTATGTGCATGCGCGATTCGCCCGTGTCGATGCGTCTCTCACCGAGGCGCAAGAAGGGCTTCGCCATACAATCGGGCTGTTGCGGCAGGCACGCCGGCGGGAAGAGGTGCGCGATCACGGCCGGCGGGCGGCCGGGGAACTGACGCCGGCGAGCGAGTCGCGGTTCATGGCCTTCCGCCAGGAGGTCGAGCGCGACGAACGCGATCTGGCGGAGCATGCGGACCGCGAATGGCCCGGCGGGGGCGGGGACGGGAAAGCGGAATAAGCCCTGGGACACCAGGCAAGGGGCGTTGATTCAGCGAGGGTTCATGCCGATGGCGACGAAGGCAACACGCGAGTCCGAAGTTTCCGAGACCGGCAGCGAGGATGCGGGCGACGGCCCGCTGATGGATTCCATCGCGGCCGCAGTAAAGAAGCTGGTCGCGCGGGGCAAGGAACGCGGATACATCACCATCGACGAGCTCAATGCGGTGCTGCCGCAGGACGAAGTGGGGTCCGAGCAGATCGAGGACACGATGACGATGCTGTCCGAAATGGGCATCAACGTCATCGACAGCGACGAGTCCGAAGAGCCGGGCGAGAACCGGGAACTGGCCGAGGTCTCCGAATCCCGCGGTGTGGGCGGCAATGTCGATGAGGCGGATATCGGCCGGACCGACGATCCGGTGCGCATGTATCTGCGCGAGATGGGGTCGGTCGAACTGCTGTCGCGCGAGGGCGAGATCGCGATCGCCAAGCGCATCGAGGCGGGCCGCGAGAAGATGATCGGGGCGCTGTGCGAGAGCGCGCTGACGATGCGCGCGATCTCGCGCTGGCATGACGCGCTGATCGAAGGCCGCATCCTGTTGCGCGACGTCATCGATCTCGACGCGACTTATGGCGGCGGTCCGGGGGCGGCCGGTGCGGAAGGCGGCCCGGGCGAGGATGAGGAAGGCGAGGGCGAGAGCGAAGGCGAAGAGGCGGCGCCCGTCGCGACCGAGATGTCCGAGGATGAGGACGAGGAGGGCGACGGCGAGGAGTCCAGCATGTCGCTCGCGGCCATGGAGGCTGCGCTCAAGCCGGAAGTGCTCGAAACCTTCGAAGCCATCGCCAATGCCTACAAGCGCCTGCAGAAGGCCCAGGATAAGCGCGTGGCCCTGCTGCAGAAGGGCGAGGATATCTCCAAGTCCACCGAGCGGACGCATGAGCGGCACCGCCGCGAACTGATCGAGCTGATGCAGGGCGTGCGCCTGAACAACCAGCGCATCGAGCAGCTGGTCGACCAGCTTTACGGGCTGAACCGCCGCCTGACGAAGTCCGAAGGCGCCCTGCTGCGGCTGGCGGTGTCCGCGGGCGTCGACCGCGAGGCCTTCCTCGAGCAGTATTACGGCAGCGAGATGGACCCCAACTGGCTCGCCTCGCTGGAAGCGACCGGCAAGCGCGGCTGGGCCAAGTTCGTGAAGCGCCATGCCGACGGCGTCGAATCCCTGCGCGCCGAGATCGGCGAGGTCGGGGCCGAGGCCGGGATGGGGCTGGGCGAGTTCCGCCGCATCTGCTCCACCGTCCAGCAGGGCGAGCGCGAGACGAGCCGCGCCAAGAAGGAGATGGTCGAGGCGAACCTCCGCCTCGTGATTTCCATCGCGAAGAAATACACGAACCGCGGGCTGCAGTTCCTGGACCTGATCCAGGAAGGCAACATCGGCCTGATGAAGGCGGTGGACAAGTTCGAGTACCGCCGCGGCTATAAGTTCTCCACCTATGCCACCTGGTGGATCCGGCAGGCGATCACGCGGTCCATCGCGGACCAGGCGCGCACCATCCGCATCCCGGTGCACATGATCGAGACGATCAACAAGCTGGTCCGCACCAGCCGCCAGATGCTGCACGAGATCGGCCGCGAGCCGACGCCGGAGAAACTGGCCGAGAAGCTGGCGATGCCGCTGGAGAAGGTGCGCAAGGTCCTGAAGATCGCCAAGGAGCCGATCAGCCTCGAAACGCCCATCGGCGACGAGGAGGACAGCCATCTCGGCGACTTCATCGAGGACAAGAACGCGGTTCTGCCGTCCGAGGCCGCGATCCACGCCAACCTGCGTGAGACCACGACCCGGGTGCTGGCGAGCCTGACGCCGCGCGAGGAGCGTGTGCTGCGCATGCGCTTCGGCATCGGCATGAACACCGACCACACCCTGGAGGAGGTCGGGCAGCAATTCTCGGTCACGCGCGAACGCATCCGGCAGATCGAGGCCAAGGCGCTGCGCAAGCTGAAGCACCCCAGCCGCAGCCGCAAGCTGCGGAGCTTCCTCGACTACTGATCGTCCCGGTTTCGGGCTGCAACGGGCACGGGCGCCGGGATATCCTGGCGCCCGTCTTGTTTGGGGCGGGGCGCGGATGGCCGGGGCGGACGCATCGACGGTCGAATGGCTGGCGCGGCATGCGGCGGAACGGCCGGAGGCCCCGGCGCTGATCCTC